>JANYHQ010000649.1 GCA_025358985.1 Acidimicrobiales bacterium | reverse complement strand
CCGAGTTCGACGGTCGGTTGCCGGAATTGTTTGCATCAATTGATGATCAAGCTCCTATCGTGGCCTACCCAGCCTCGTGTCGCCCCCAGGCCTGGGCCGCTGCGGTAGGACCGCTTGCGCTGTGGGCCACCGCCCCTTTGCTTCCCAGCCAGCCGGGACAGCCCCCTCGTCAACTTCGTGGCATCAACCAGACTGGCACTTCCTCCATTCGCGGGTTCCGGTTCTTCGCACAGTCTTTCGACGCTCTGATCGTCGACGGCAAAGTCACATTTACCGACAGCTTCGCCGTCAACTGATGCCTGCCACCAGAATTGGTGGCAACCCCTACAGGAACCTCTTGGACGAGCCGATAATTCGCTGTTGCTCGATGACCCGTTGGCCGGCCTCAAGGCAGAGGACGCGCAAGCGACCTTCGGTGTGCTCATCGAGGCCAGTCAACGTGGCCATCAGCTGTTGTATGTGTGCAGCCACAGTGAAGCTGAACGCATCTCACCACTGGCCCGCCTGTTCGTACGCGCACCGGCGATCCGCTGAATGGTTATGCCAAAACGTCTTTAGTGGTGAAGCGGGCCCATGCAGCGCTGCCAAAGATAGCGATGTACAAACCCTGACGTACCAAATTGTGCGTGATGGCGTTCCATTGGACATGAGACCTCAGAAGGTCGCCGTAACTGGTCCAGTCCTGAGTGAACAGCCACGGGTGGATCGCGCGCACCTGCGGGAGCGCATTCAAGACACCAACGAGGATGAACACGCCCAGCGTGGCCGCCATGGCCCCCACCGGAACATCGGTGAGCGTGGAGATGAACAGGCCAACGGCAGCCAGCCCCAACAACGACAATCCAATGAGCACAGCGGCCCCAGCTATGCGGACCATGCCCGCCGACAATGACAATGTGTCGCCCGACAACGTGGTGATCCGCCCCACCGGAAACAGCACCACGCCGGCGATAAGTCCACATACAGCCACCACCGCAGTAGCAGCCATACAGAACACTGCCGTAGCCGCTGCTTTGGTAAGCAGCAATCGCTGTCTGCTGATGGGCCGGATGAGCAGGTAGCGCAACGTCCCCAAGCTGGCTTCGCCTGCGATGGAGTCGCCCGCCACCACCGCCACCACCATTGGAAGGAAGATGGGTAGGGTCACCGTGAGAGCCGCAAGGGTGGCAAATACTCCATTGTTCGTGACCTGATTGAAGAACGCAGGGCCTTCGCCACCCTCTGGTCCACCACCGATGCGAATAGCCAACATGATGGATATGGGTACTAGCCCGAGAGCGCCAAGCAAAGCTTGCAGTCGGCGGCGGCGGAACATCAATGAGAGCTCATTGCGCAACATCGAAACCCTCCCCGGTGAGGGCCACAAACGTGTCTTCCAGAGTTGGGCTTTCGAGAACGAAGCGACGCACACCAACACCAGCTTGTACGAGCATTCGGTTGATCTCTTCAGGGGGGTAACCGCCGGGCTCAGCGGTGAATGTGTCGTCGTGCGATTCCGATACCACCACACCATTGGTCTGCAGTGTTCGGCGGGCCAGGGCTGTGTCAGTGGTGGTGATGTGCAGTTTTTCGGAGGTGGTGGCCCGAAGTTCTTGCAGTGAGCTCTGGGTCAGCAGTTTTCCGAGGCGCATAACAGCAACATGCGTACATACTTGTTCGATTTCCGCCAGCAGATGACTGGACAGACATACGGTGGTTCCGTTGTTGGCCAGTTCCCGGATGAGGTTACGAATCTCGCGGGTGCCTTGGGGATCCATGCCATTGGTGGGTTCATCGAGGATCAGCAACTCACACGGGTGGAGCAGTGCATTGGCCAAGCCGAGCCGTTGGCGCATGCCCAGCGAATATGCCTTCACCTTCTTGTTGCCAGCAGCGGTGAGGCCCACCCGGGAGAGCGCCGTGTCGATGCGCTCACTGCGCGTCGTCACACTCGGCAGTTGCTCACCCGCCGCATCCAATCGGGCCAAATTTTGCGACCCTGACAACCATGGATAGAACGCCGGACCTTCCACCAACGCACCCACCCGGGGCAGTACCGAGGCACTGGCGGATGGAATGGGTTCACCAAGGAGATGCACCTCCCCAGCGGTGGGCGCGATGAGCCCCAACAACATGCGGATGGTGGTGGTCTTACCGGAACCGTTGGGGCCGAGAAAACCGAACACACTTCCCGCTGGTACGCGCAGGTCCAAACGGTCCACCACGGTGGCATCGCCAAAACGCTTCGTGAGTCCACGTGTCTCTATCGCCCAGGCGTAAGGCGTGACCGTCCTGGGTGTGCCCACGTTGGGTGTGGTGCTGGCGTGACGATTGCGCTGCGAGGTGTCCGGCGATGAAAGCGGGTAGGCGGTCTCAGGCGCAATCGCCAAGGCGGTGGACTCGATCATGCGGCGGGTTGGGTGAGTGCTGCCTGCAGCGCCTGCGAGTTGACCGCACCTACGGCCACCCGTCCATCACTGGTCAACATGACATTGATGAGGGCCGTGGACACCAGTTTGGCGGTGACTCCTCCGGACAGTGTGACGCTGGAACCACCACCCAGGATCTGGGCGATTTGAGGGCTGATAGCGCTGTCCTTGCTGATCATCACTGAGTCCCATGCGGTACCAACCGTGCTCATACCGGACATGCCACTGGCAGCCGGGTCGGCGGATGCCGGG
>JANYHQ010000448.1 GCA_025358985.1 Acidimicrobiales bacterium | reverse complement strand
ATGGCCAGGGCCTCTACCAGCGCCGCCTTCACACCATCGATGTCGAACGGATTAACTTTCAACGCATCCGTGAGCTCATGGGCGGCACCAGCAAACTCGGACAGGATGAGTACTCCACTTTCGTTCACGCAACTGGCCACGAACTCTTTGGCCACCAAGTTCATCCCGTCGCGAACCGGGGTCACCAGCATCACATCGGCAGTGCGATACAACGGTTGCAGTTCAGTCATCGGCAGGCTGCGCGATATTAAGTGCACAGAGGGTCGACCGATGCGGCCGAAGCGGCCATTGATCTCTCCCACGATGTTGTTGACTCGGCGCCGCTCCTCGGCATAGGACCCGATGCGCTCACGGCTGGGCACCGCCACCTGCACAAACACCACCTCCTCGGGGTCGATGGCACCGTCTTCGAGTAACTCTTGGAACGCTCGCAACCGTACCGTGATGCCCTTGGTGTAGTCGAGGCGATCCACCCCGAGCAGGATGCGTCGGGGCATACCCAAGTCGGCACGCAGCTGCTCGGCCCGGGCCGCGACGTCGGGATGCTGCGCAGTGTCTGATAGTTGCGTGAAGTCCACCGAGATGGGGAAATCGTCCACCTGGCAACGCCGGCGTCCCACATGCACCACACCGTGGGTGATGCGGTGACCCAAAATCGACGCCAAACGGGTGACGTTGAGAGCATCACCAGGAGTTTGTAGCCCTACCAGGTCAGCTCCGAGCATCCCCTCAAGGAGCTCCTGGCGCCATGGCAGTTGGAGAAACAGTTCGGGCGGAGGAAAGGGGATGTGATTGAAGAACCCAATCCGCAAATCCGGGCGCAACGCCCGTAACATGGCCGGCACCAGCATCAACTGGTAGTCATGCACCCATACCGTGCCGTTCCGGTTGGCGCTGGCGGCCGCTTGCTCGGCAAATCGCTGGTTCACGGCCAGGTAGGCATCCCACCACGAGCGGTGGTACTGCGGTCGGGTAACCATGTCGTGGAACAGCGGCCAGAGGGCCCCATTGGAAAATCCCTCGTAGTACCGGTCCACTTCCTGCGTGGACAATGGCACGGGCACCAGCCACGTCTTGCCGTGGGCAAACGGCTCCGTGCGGGCGCTACGCCCACCGGGCCAACCGACCCACGCCGTATGGCGCTGCGTGGTCAACGACGACAACGCAGATACCAACCCACCAGGGCTGATCTCCCATCCCGAACGCCCTGCCCGTTGGACAGGAAGCCGGTTTGCGACAATCACAAATGGACGCAACTCGGTCACAGACACCTCAGTTATCGAAGGTTAGTGCGGTGCCCCGGGGCCGAGATCCTCAAAGGGCGCCCGCCCCGCCCGCAGCCGTCGTGGCTGCCCAGGACGTGTCCAGGGTCACGCCGAGAGCAGATCTGATCATGGTCAGCTCACGTTCTCCACACATGTACCCGGGTATATGGACAGCGTGAATCTGACGATGATGAATCACACAACCAATCCCGTAGATCAGGGTGGGCCTACGGCCTCTGCTTCGCCTTCGCCACGACACCGTCGGCTGCGCCGAGGCCTCATTGCCTGCATCTTCCTCCTCACGGTGGCCTTGATCGCTGCGGGTGCCGGGTTTGGATACCTACATTGGCGTCTGTCGCAGTTCAAACGCATTGATGTGGCGGCCGCCGTGCTAGATCGCCCCGGCACATCGTTGACCGGAAACCGAGGCACCTACAACACGCTGCTCATCGGCACCGATTCGCGTGCCGATGTCTCGGCTGCGCAGGCCGCCACCTTTGGCAAGGGAGAGGTGGGAGGCAACCGCAGCGACACCATCATGATCCTGCGTACCGATCCAGGTACCGGGCAAGTGGCCATTCTGTCGCTGCCTCGGGATTTATATGTGCACATATCAGGTACGGCACGTCTGGATCGCATCAATGCGGCGTATGCCAAGAGCACCACCACCCTGGTGCAAACCATCAAGGACAATTTCAACATCCCCATCACGCACGTGGTGGAAATTGACTTCGAGGGTTTCCAGAGCCTGGTAGGTACCGTTGGTGGCGTATACATCGACTTTCCGAGGGCATCGCGCGACACCGTCACCGGCCTCAATCAGCCAGCGGGCCGCAACCTGTTGTCACCCGAGCAAGCCATTGCCTATGTCCGTAGCCGTCATTTCCAAACCGGGGTCGGCGGTACGTGGACCACCGATGGAAGCGGCGACCTCGGGCGGGTAGTACGTCAGCAGACGTTCATCCGGGCAGTACTGCAGCGAGCCCGTCAGAAGGGAGCCAGCAATCCTCTGGCCGCCAATGCCCTACTGGCTCACGCCACCAGCGCCGTCAAACTCGATCCCACATTCAGTGTGGGCAACTTGGGAAGCCTGGCGT
>JANYHQ010000643.1 GCA_025358985.1 Acidimicrobiales bacterium | reverse complement strand
CCAACAACACCAGCGCCACCACCGCCAATGCAGCCGTACCCGTATTGCTGATTGCAATCAACGTGTTGCTCCTTCTGAGTTGTTCATAGCTGCGATGAAGGCACGGGAGCGAGCACGTGGTCATCGGTGGCGAGAATGGTGAGTGTTGTGCCCTTCACGCCGGTGACAACGGCCAATGAACCGGCGGATATCACTGTGTCGGTGCCACTCATGGCCAACCAACTCTCTCCGGCCAGGCGTACGTGGCCGCCTGCTCTACCCGACACATCGTCGAGTACGACCACGCGTTCACCAATGAAACCGCCGTGCACACCAACGGCCACATGGCCATCGTGATTGCGAGGGAACGCTCGGCTGACGTACGGACGCACAAGGACGAGTCCAATGGCTCCTGCGGCCAACGCGGCGATGCACTGGGCGCCAATGGCATCGGGTCGTATCCAGGCCACCACGGCTGCGGCCCCCGCCCCAATGGCGCCGAAGAGCGCATAGAACGCAATGTGGTGCAGTTCAACGGCGAGGAGCACCAACGCCAACACCACCCAGGCCATGGCAATCATGTTGTCCACCGGGGTGGGGACCCTTGTGTTGTGGACGATGTACTCATGACGACTGCCCTCCTGTGCTGTGGTGAGCGAGGCGTCGGCACTACGGCGTCTCTTCTCATGCCAACCTACAGCGATTGATGCCCCTACCGGTTTGACCCGTCTTCTGTTAGGAGAGATGTACAGAGACCTGTCCAGAGATCGGAGCTCGAGATGGCGCAACTGCGGCTGGCCGTTGCCATGAGAGGCGGTGTGAGCTTGGCGGTGTGGATCGGTGGTGCGCTGGCCGAGATCGATGTCATGCGGCGCGCCCTTGATGGGAAAACTGACGATGGCAAACCTGAGTCGGCCGGGAGTGACCCCAATGAGGAGGTGTATTCGCTGCTGTTGCGCCTCGCCGGGTATAGCTCGGTCCAAGTGGATGTGCTGTCGGGGGCCAGCGCTGGTGGGCTCAACGGAGCCATCTACGCCGCCAGCCTCATGTACGGCTTCGACTTCCGCCACATGCTGCCCATCTGGGTGCGCCTTGCTGACCTGGAGTCCATGACCAGGGTTCGGTCCAAGTACGAAGGGCGGCCCGCTGATTCACTGCTCGAAGGCGATGATTACTTTCTGCGCCAGCTTCGGGAGGAACTCACCACGCTGGTGCAAAACGCAGGGCTTCCGCGCGGAACTGAACCGAGTTTTTTGGATCTCGTGCTGACGGGCACGCTGGTGCATCCAGCGCAGGAACAGATCCAGGGGTCCCGGGCGGAGAGTTTCGCCGCAACCCGCAGTGCTGCATTTTTTCAGTTTCATCATGAGGGCTCGCTAGCTGATCCTGCCGATCTCACACCACGGTCGCATTTCAGTACCGATCGCCCGACCACAGTGGCTCGATTGGCACTCGCTGGTCGGGCATCTGCCTCGTTCCCCTTTGCCTTCGAGCCGGCCACGGTGTCCACCGACACCGTTGCGTCTGAGGCTTTACATCGGCAGTCCGACGACCTCACCACGGTGTTCTCCGAACGAGGCGCCCCTGGCGGGCAGGGGAGGGGTCAGCCAGCCTCGTATCGGGTCATGGATGGAGGTGTGCTCGACAACATCCCCATCGCCCGAGCCATTGAGGCAGTAGCTGCTTCGCCTGCAGCGGAGCCCACCGACCGCTGGCTGGTGTACCTGTTTCCCAGCCCGTCCGACGCTGGTGCGGTGGCGTCGGTGCAGGGGTCGACACCGGTGCGGGCGCTGACCACAGTCCGACGAACAGTGAGCGCTCTGCTCGGCCAAGAGAGCTTGCTCGATGACACTGCCGTGCTCTATCGCCACAATACCGAGGCGTTGGCCCAAACCATTAGGTGGCGGGGACTGTGGCAGAGCGCTGGCTCCGATTCTCATCAATGGATCGACTGGTTGCGTTCCCCGGCCATCACCGGTGTCGACGCCATGCTTGCCAACCGGGCCGATCTCGACAGCGTGCGGTTACTTGATGCTCTCGATGCGCCACGTCGTCGTTATGCGGGGCGTCCCGAAGTCACGGTTGACCCCGGTGAACCGTTTGCGGCGTTGCGATCGCTGGGACAGTCCGGCATCGTCGACGCGGTGAGGGCGGAATTGCGCAATGCACTCCTCGCTATGTACGCAGAAGATCAGCCAACGTTCTCTCGTGACGCAATTGTGCACAGTAGTGCCATCGATTTGCTCATCGGAGCGTGCCGGGCCGTAGAGCGCACTGGGTCAGACACGGATCAGCGAGTGGTGGGTCCGGTGAAACACACACTGTATGGGCTACGGGCCATCACCGCACTGGCGATACTCGCATCAGAGATGGATCTGGTGGAAGCATTGAACGTAGATCCGCCCGCCACCCCGGATGAAGTCCGCTCATGGCTCAATCATCACCTGTCGATGGTCATGGTTCCTTCTCCGGTGATCGGTGGCCTTGCGACCGCTCTCGATGCCTTGAAACAACCAGTATGCACGCTTACAACCGAAGACGTGTTGCTTCGTCCCTACCGAATGCTGGGCGAACCGTTGCTGACGTTGACGGATCTGTTGACCATGGCCCGTCTCACGGCGCCGATGTTGGCCACCACGGTGCAAAACCCGTCCCCGTTGACCTTCAAGGTCATCTCCGGTGCTGCCCCAACGCCGTTGGCTCCTCAGTTCCATCAATATCAAAGCGTTGCGGGTTCCCCCGTGGGTCAGCCTCCCAAAACGGACTCGCTGTACGTCAAGGACAAACTGGCCGGTAATGAATTGGCCAACTTTTCGGCCTTCCTCAAGGCCAGTTGGCGGGTCAACGATTGGACGTGGGGACGATGTGACGCCGCCAGTAGGTTGGCCGAATCTCTGGTGGATCGTTTTTGTGCCGACCGTCCGCTCACCCTGGAGTTGGTCACCCAGCTGGCAGCCATCGTGATGCCGGACCATCCGCCTGAGTTCATCAGCGCGCTGATGGGTGAGTTGGGTGAAGATGGGCTGGCGATGCCCACACCTCGGCGCGACGAGCTCCGCAACTGCGTTATCACCCATATGCAACTCACTTTGTGG
>JANYHQ010000408.1 GCA_025358985.1 Acidimicrobiales bacterium | reverse complement strand
CTGAACAAGAAAATGGCCCGTTCCAGAGCCGCTACCTCGTTGCGTACCGACGCCACCATGGACACGTAGTCACTGGTCTTGAACGAGGGTGCCGCCACCAGTACGCGACATCCAGACTGATTGAGGACATACGACAACTCGTGGGTGCGATAGGCCGGGTTGATGTTGACCAGGATCACGCCGAGCTTGGCGGTGGCGTATTGCACCATGGCCCATTCCGCGTAGTTCGGGCTCCATATGCCCAAGCGGTCGCCACGCTCCAACCCGTAGGAAAGCAGCCCCTTGGCCACGCAGTCAACGCGATCATTGAGTTCCGTGTAGGTGTACCGCTGACCTTGATGGACGCTCACCAATGCATCTCGATCGCCAAAGGCGGCAGACATTCGCTCGAGATTGGCGCCGACGGTTTCGCCCAGCAGAGGGAGCGACGAAGTTCCGCTGGCATATGAAGAACTGCGGGCGATGTCCACGAAACGCACTGTATCTGGACCCCTGGTGTCGTTCAGGGTTTGGAGGGCACCGCTTTGAGCAGCATCTCCATCACACCGGCCACTCTGGCAATAGAGTCGAACAGCGCATCGGAGCGTTCTGCTTCCGGATCGAGATTGGCCAACAACTCCATTCCCAAGAACAGCGAAGCAATGGCAAACGCCACATCAGCCATAGGCACCATGTCGGCCAGCGGGCCCCCGCCGATGACATTGGTGACGGCCTGCTCGACCAGCGTCATCCATGGCTTCATGGCCTCGAGGATGCCCTTGGCCAGTGTGGGCGACGATACAGACCCGGCCAGCAATTGAGTGAGCACCGTGGGCCCCCCCTCGGCCATCTCCTTGGAGTGCACCTCCCGAGCCACCGACACCAGTTCCGCCAACGAGTCCACCCTGCCGAAACGATCCGCATAGTGCGCTGAACGCTTCTCGCCCTCGCTGAGTGCAGCTGCCAACAGCAGGCCCTCCACCGACCCGAAATGGTAGAAGATCAAGGCTTGATTGAAGGCTCCACGTCGGGCAATGGTACGCGCACTGGCTCCGGTGATGCCCTCGTCATTGAGGGTGCCAACCGCAGCTGCGATGATGCGCGAGCGGGTTTCCTCACCGGTCATCTGCGAGGTGGGCCGCCTACCGGCATCGGTAGGGGTGGCTTTGCTGTGCCTGGGGGCTGATCGATGGGGGGCAGTCACCGTATGCGTGCCGACGTCCGGAATCTCGGCGGGCACGGCGACAGATGACATCACCGAACGTTACTTCGACCTCCACCAATAGTGATGTTCTGCTTTGAGCATCTGCTCGGATCATGGGCTCCCGCCGCCAATCGGGCGGGTAGACATCACTCATGGAACTACTCGATGCGATCGCCACTACACGGGCCATCCGCCGGTACCGGCCCGAAGACATCTCGCCCCAGGACCTGGCTTCCATGTTCTTCGCCGCCACCCGTGCGCCGTCGGGATCCAATCGTCAGCCACTGCGGTTCGTGGTGCTGCGCAAGGGCGTCCATGCAGTGGCGGCCAAAGCGGTTCTGGGAAACGCGTTCCGGGCGGGATGGGCGGCCAAAGTCGATGCTGACGGCTACCAGAACGGCAGTGGTCAGACCAGTGATTCTCCGAAAACCCGTATGCGCAACACCATGCAGCACTTCGTGGACCAATTCGAGCAGACGCCGGTGGTGGTCCTGGCGTGTTTGCAGCGATACCGAGCGCCCACCCCAGGTGAAGGTGGATCGGTGTACCCAGCGGTCCAAAATTTGCTGTTGGCGGCACGCTCGCTGGGCTACGGAGGCGTCATCACCATGTGGCACGAGCCCGTAGAGGAACAGTTGAAGTCGTTGCTCGGTATACCCTCCGAAGTCACCATCTCGGCGGTAATTCCCCTGGGTCGGCCCGTTGGATCGCACGGCCCGGTACGACGACGGCCACTGGCAGAGATGGTGTTCGAGGATGAATGGGGTTCGCCGGCGCCGTGGGCCAACGACCCGGATGGTGTGGCATTCACGCAGGCTGGTCCACCTCGACCTCACCCCCCGCAGTCGTGATGGCGGTGCCTACCAACCACGACGAACTCATGGTGGCGGTGCCTATTGTTGGGCGGCGCTTTACCGGTCGACGGCGAGTGGGTCTCGGTGATGTGACACCGCTTCGTCGGCTTCGTCTCGATGCCTTGGCGCAGTATCTGCAGGACATAGCCACCGCTGACTATGACGACGCCGGGCTCCCAGGAACATTTGCATTTGTTCTGCGGCGGGTGTTGGTGCAGGCGCCAGCGTTTCCGGTGTTGGGAGAACGCCTGACTCTCACCACCTTCTGTGGTGGATTGGGGCAACGGTGGGCCGAGCGTCGCACCCACATCACGGGGGACCACGGAGCCCTCATCGACTGCGCGGCACTCTGGGTGTCCATCGATACGGCCGGGCGCCCGGTACGACTGCCCATAGGGTTCGTGGATCAGTATGGCGAAGCTGCCCTGGGGCGAACCGTGAGTTCACGGCTCACCTTGGGGCGACCTCCGGACCGGTGCACCACCGTGGCATGGGCACTGAGATTCGCCGATCTCGACACGCTCGGGCACGTCAACAACGCGGCGCACTGGCAGGCTGGCGAAGAACTGGTGGCTGGCCGCGTCCCTGTACGTGCACTTATCGAATACCAAAGCGCGCTTACTCTTCCAGGACCAGCCGAGTTGATTTCCACCAATGCATCCAATGGGACGGATGTTTGCGCCTGGCTCACCATGGACGGCCGAGTACGTTCATCCATGGAGATCCGCCTGCGTGCACCCATTCCTGACGATGCCGAAGCGTGACAGTTCACACATCCGTACGGGAGCGCACTTCATGTCCTGTACGGTGTGATGTCCCCGGCATTCGGCCTGGGTGTGGTCGTTCCCTGCGCTTCGTTTCGGGTCCGGCCTTCCGTGTCCCAAAACTAGAGGTGTCAGTTGTCCGTCGATCCCGTGCTCTCTACGAGCACGTCCACAGTTATGTCCGATGACGTCGTCATCGATGCTGATGTCCATGCCGTGCTCGATGCCCTTGCGGGTGTGGAAGTAGTGGCTGCTGTATCCCCCACCGGGTCTGTTCGAAATCAAGCGTTCCTCGAGGATGCCAACCTGTCTGCCAGTGTGGCGGCCGAGTTGGATGAGCCTGAGTCTTCGCTGACCTTTGCCCAGCTCGGTGTTCCGGCGGACCTGTGTGCCGAGCTTGATCAGCTCGGTATCACTACGCCATTCCCGGTGCAGGCGGCCACCCTTCCGGACTGCTTGGCAGGCCTCGACGTGTGCGGCCAGGCGCCCACTGGGTCGGGTAAAACGCTGGCCTATGGACTGGCGGTCATGGCCCGAGTGAGTGAGGGGCAGTCGGGTCGACCCAAGGCGCTGATCCTGGTCCCGGTACGAGAACTGGCCGAACAGGTCACACGGGCGCTGGTTCCGTTCGGACGCGGTCGCAGGCGGTGGGTTCAGGCCCTCGTGGGCGGGCAGGACATCTATCGCCAAATCGACGCACTGCGTCGCGGTGTGGCAGTGGCGGTGGCGACTCCCGGGCGAATGTCCGATCTTGTACGACGAGGTGACGCTGATCTGTCCGGAGTGGAAATCGTGGTCATCGAC
>JANYHQ010000352.1 GCA_025358985.1 Acidimicrobiales bacterium | reverse complement strand
GGCGGCGCTCCCAAAATCGGGTGATGACCCGTTGCTTTCGTGATGGGTTGGACCAACTGCCGAGCGGTGCGGCCGAGCTCTCCCGCTTCGTCTCGCTGACCATGCGACGGGCCCGGAAGCGGTCGCGCAGCACCAACCCGGTGGCCACGAACGCACCAAGTAGGGCGCCGGAGGCCACCGATATCGGCAGTGATCGGCCACCCGACGCCACCGCCACCGCATCGATCACCCCGAACACCACCGCTGGCAATCCAATCCGCAATGGCGTACCGGAGGAACTCATAGGGAGCTCATTGGGTGGCCCGGCCTTCAGGGCAGGTAGAAACGAATGGGCACATACGACATCGGGCGGGGTGCGGCGATGCCGGAAACTGTCGTTCGCGTCGGATGTCGTCGGCCAGGTCGAACACGGCGCGCCGGGCGCGAGTGAGCACATCGGCAGTGACGTCGAGCGACACGATGCCCGGTCGCTCCCCACTTAATCGTTCGTACACCACCCGTACCGGGCCCCCTGTACCAAAGGGCTGTGTACCTAATGGCTGTGTACCTAGTGGCTGTGTACCTAGTGGCTGGGTGGCGGCGAGAAGGGCATAAAGCAATGCCCCCGGTTCGTTGTCCAGCACATCGGGTACGGCGCCGGTTTTGTAATCGCGTACCTCCAGGGTGCCATCGGGATAACGCCACATGGCATCGACGCGTCCGGTGATCAGCAACGCCTTGCCGGGGGCGAACCACCGCAGATCGATTTCGCCCCCCAGGTACTCGGCGTTGTCACCGGGACACAATTCAATATGGGCACGTACGGCCCGGTTCACGACGGGATCGTCAGGGGTTTCTTCGTTGCTGTGCTCGGGGTCATCGTGGGATTGGGGCCGGGCGTGGCGGGCGTGGAGTTCGGCATGTACGTGGAGACCCGGACCGGTGCCCCGGTCATCGACATCACCGTCGCCTCGCAGGCCCAGCACGTGGGCCAGATGGAAGCGTTGACGACACGATTGGAAGTCCCTCAGCTTCGACGCTGACACCACCAGTAATCCTGGGGCAGGCTGGAATGGCGCCCCCAACATCGTCCTCATGAAAAGTTGCCGAGCACTGTTTCGAAGCGCGTTGCCGGTACTGCCGGGCATCCGGCGATGGCGGGACAGGTGGTGCACCACCAGCCAGGCGTGGTCTCGTCTGGATGGGCGCGCCCGTGGTCCACCGTCAACACCAGTCGGTTGCGCAATTCGGTGACCTCCTCGTGCGTCACCTCGTGCACCGCCACCGTGGCTATGCCCTCTGTCCATAATTCCACCACCCGGACGTTGCGACCAAGGGTGGCCGGTCCCAGCAGCGCTATCCGGGCCAGGTCCGAGTCAGAGCAGTGCAATGGAAGGGGAGTGGATGCGGGGCTTGTGTTGACATGGCGCAACTCGATGTCGCCGGCGTCGTTGTGCAGGAGCAATCCCATACTGGCCCGCAAGGCCCATGTTGCATCGCGACTGGGCCGTTCCAACGTCTCGCCGGCGTGGGGATGCAACTTCATGGGCCTGCTCTCCGCCAACTCCGAATAGTGATCGAGGGCCACGCTGAAGCGCCTGGCCTCCTCCAGTCCTAGGTCGGGAGGTATGGATCGCACGAGGAGGTCATCGAAGTCGGTGCCGGGGGCAGCGATGTCGAGGCTGTCGTGGGCTGCTCTGATGGCCTCGTCGATGGCTTTGCCCAGCCGAAATCGGCCGTCGTTGGTGGGAGAATAGGGTCGATCATCGGGGTCGAGATGGCGGGCCAGGCGGCGCCCACAGGGGGTGACCGAGCGCAGTGACCCAGCCGCCAACGTTGGGAGTTTCGATCGTGGGTCCGAGGCCATCAACCGGTGATCGTACGCACGAGCGGGGTCGGTAGACCACCGTCACCGTGACGGTTGGTTCCGATGTTGATCAGCAGCGGAAATCCGAGATGGTTTGTTCCTGAGTGCGATGGTGACATCGCGTGCGAGCTTCGCGGCGTGGAACCCGACAATGAGTGCAATGAGTCCGGCGAGTGCAGGGTCGAGCCACAAAAACCGTTGTGTGAAGAAGATGATCCCGGAGGCCACTGCAACCGCGCCGGCGGCTGCGGCGTCGGCGACAGTGTCGAGGAT
>JANYHQ010000343.1 GCA_025358985.1 Acidimicrobiales bacterium | reverse complement strand
CCCGACGGCTGGCCAGCCCGCTGCGGGCCAGCACTTTGTGCAGCTTCTCGCCTGTGGGAGAACCCGACCGAGGGGACGTGGAGCCAGCGTCAGATGCGTGTACGGATGCTTCATCGTCGTCTGGAAGCCAGTCGAACATATCGTCCAGTGTCCTGGCTGGAGATGGAACTCCCCGAGATGGAACTCCCCGAGATGGAACTCCCCGAGATGGAACTCCCCGAGATGGAACTCCCAAGGCCGCGCCGGGTGCACCGGGTCGAGACCTGGATTCGCTCATATCCATCCTTGAGGGTCGTGGATGGATACGACTGGAGCGGGTGCGGTGAGCACATCGGTGGGAGGACCCACCGGATCCATTCGTAGGCCTGCCTCGAGCGCTTCCATGATCTCGGCGCCTGGGACAAAATCGCCGAGAGGCGTTAGGTCCGCCAATGAGTTCAGGCCCACTCCTTCCAGAAACGCCGCCGTGGTGCCGAACAAAACCGCCTGGCCTGGTCCGGGGTCGGTACCGATTTCGGTGATATAACCCTTCTGCATCAGGGTTCGCATCACGCCATCAACATTGACACCGCGGATAAGTGCCACCTGCGCACGCGAGATGGGCTGCTTGTAAGCCACGATGGCCAGCGTTTCCAGGGCTGCCCCACTGAGCTTCCCAGCCTGACCTTCGAGGGCGAAGCGCTCCACGTAGGCAGCCATGTCGGAATGGGACTGGAAGCGGTAGCCACCTGCCACTTGAACCAGTTCGAACCCTCGGCCATCGGCCCGGTACCCGGCAGCCAACTCATCGCACAAGTCAGCCACGGCCCCGGGCGCCATCTCCAGCAACTGGGCCAGCAACCCGGGGTCCACCGGTTGTTCGGCCACCATCAAAATGGCCTCGATGGCACGAGACGGCTCTGATGCAACGGCACCACGCCCGTCGCTATCCGTCAGCCCGTCGCTATCCGTCATAGTCGTCCACACTTACCAGCGCAGGCGCCTTGGCTTCGGCGGCGGCCCGTAGTTCATCAATGATCAGTCCCACCTCGTCAACGTCAGGCCCACCCGGACGCCATGACACGGTGAGGTCCCCAAAATTGGTGGCCTGATCCAGATCCACCCAGCCCTGCTTGCACAACTCCAATACCGCCAAGAAATGCACAATCACATCCATTCGGTCCTCACATTCCAGGGTCAGCTCCCTGAATGTCACTCTCCCTCGCCGAGGCAGCACGTCAGCCAGATCCGACACTGTTTCGGCCACGGAGATGCGGACCATGGTGATGTGATCCAACGCCACCCGTGGCTCGATCTTGGGAGTCAGAAACCGTCTGACGGCAGACACGAACGCGTTGCGCAGTTGTTTCGGTGAGACACCGTCAAGCAGGTCGGGCGCCACATCGGCGAACCGCTCATCCAGGCCGGCAGCGCGTGGCAGCGATTTGGACGCCGCGGTCATCCGTCGCTCAATGGCTTGGGCCGCCTCTTTGAAGGTGCGGTACTCCAGCAACTTGGCCAGAAGCAAATCGCGCTCCTCCAGCAGCGCCAGATCCTCATCGAGATCGATACCCTCACGTTCGGGCAACAGTCGGCGAAGCTTCAGCTCCACCAACGTGGCGGCGATGAGCAAGAACTCAGTAGCCACGTCCAAGTCGATGACCTGCAACCGTTCCAACTCCACCAGAAACGCATCCACAATGGCCGTGAGGTTGATCTCGTATAGGTCAACCTGCTCGCGGGTGATGAGGTGCAACAGCAGGTCGAACGGCCCCTCGAATACCGGGGTGGATACTGCGTAGGGCACGGGGTCAAGGGTAGCTCCCGTGCAGCCGCCCAGGTCTCACTCCCAACCCCAACAAGAATGGGTCACAAGTCCATTTTCGTTTGGGAAAGTCCCCGTATAGCCGATGTTCCCAAACGAGATACCAGTTTGGACCCATTCTTGTAGCGGTCCAGCGCCTGCGCCAGCGCCGCGCCTCGGTCCTCGCCCGGCCGTAGTCTACGGAGATGGTCCGTGTCCTGTCTTGTCTACAACCAACCGGAGAAATCCAGCTCGGCAACTATCTGGGGGCCATTCGTCGTTGGGTGCAGGATCAAACTCCGCAGAGTTTCCATGGCGTGGTCGATCTTCATGCCCTCACCATTCCCCGTGATCCGGCGGTGTTGCGGGCCAAGACCCTGGAAACGGCGCAACTGCTGCTCGCCGCTGGACTCGACCCCAACTACACCACCATCTTCGTGCAGTCACACGTACCCGAGCATCCCCAGATGGCCTGGTTGCTGGAGTGCACAGCGTCGCTAGGCGAATTGGAGCGCATGACCCAGTTCAAGGACAAATCAGCCAAAACCGAAGGCAGTTTCACCTCGGCCGGGTTGCTCACGTACCCCACACTGATGGCTGCAGACATCTTGCTCTACGACGCCGAACTGGTCCCTGTGGGCGACGATCAACGCCAACACCTCGAGCTCACGCGCGACGTCGCGCAGCGGTTCAATTCGCGTTACGGCACCACGTTCGTGATCCCCCGAGCGGGCATCGCCAAAGTTGGTGCCCGCATCATGGACCTCCAAGAGCCCACCAACAAGATGTCCAAGTCCGCCGACTCACCGCAAGGGACGGTCAAGGTGCTCGACGAACCCAAGGACATCGAGCGCAAGATCAAGCGTGCCGTTACCGACACCGACGGCGAGGTTCGTTTCGACCCCGTTACCAAACCCGGGGTGTCCAACCTCTTGTCCATATTGGCCGCCACCACTGGGGTGGCCGACCCTGCCAGCCTCGCCCACAACTACCAGCAGTACGGACCGCTCAAAGCAGACACCGCGGCTGCCGTCATCGAGTTCCTGGCGCCGTTGCAAAAGCGCTATCACGAGTTGTCCGACGATCCCGGGCACGTCACCCAAGTTCTTGCCGCAGGCGCCGCAAAGGCTCGCACAGTGGCATCGGTGGTGTTGGCCCGGGCCAAGTTGAACGTCGGTTTGCTGCCCGGGTGATCAGCGATGCTTGGCCCGCGGATGGGCCGCCTCGTACACACTACGCAAGCGCTGCGGCGATACCTTCGTATAGATCTGGGTAGTGGTCAGTGAGGCGTGCCCCAGCAACTCCTGCACTGTGCGCAGGTCAGCACCGCGTTCCACCATGTGGGTGGCGCACGAGTGACGCAATACATGTGGGTGCATACGATCGCCTAGACCGCACGTCTCGGCGTGACCCTTCACCACCAGCCAGGCACCCTGTCGGGTGAGGCGCCCACCGCGCTGATTGAGAAATATCGCCTCGGCATCGCCGCGCCGTTTCCATTGCCGAGGCTGCAGTAGTGACCTCCCTCCCGGTTCCAGCCATCGTGCCAACGCAGCCAAGGCCTGCCGGCCCATCGGCACTACCCGTTCCTTGGAGCCTTTCCCGTAAGCGCGCAGAGTACCGTCGTCCAGGTTCACATCGCCGAGCGACAGGCCAACCAGTTCGCTGATACGCAACCCGCCGGCGTAGAGCATTTCCAGCATGGCGCGGTCGCGCATGGCCACCGAATCCACGCCTACCACTGAGTTCAACAACCGCGTCACTTCTTCTTCACTCAATGCCTTCGGGATCGACGAGGGGACGCGCGGCGTTTCGGTGAACACGGTGGGATCAACCGCGCACATCCCTTCATCCACCATAAATCGATGCATCGAGGTGACCACCACAGTGGCCCTCTTGGCCGACGCTGGGGCCAGTCCTGCGACCCGCAATGACGCCACCCACTCGGCCATGGTGGTGGTATCTGCCGATGTCACCGCCAACTGCTTCCCCGCCATCCACAATTCATAGGCGCGCAGATCACGGCGGTACGCCGCCAGCGTGTTCACGGATCGTCCTCGCTCCACGGCCAGCCACGAGAGGTACTCCTCACTCCCGCGTGACAGATCGGCACCCACTACTCGCCCAGCGACCGACCTGCAACGAGATGCAGACCGATGATGGTCTTGCCGTCGACGATGCCACCGGAATAGGTCATGGCCAAGGCCTCAGCCAAGGCGATTGTCACCATGGTCATGTACTTCTCCTCAGGGCCTTTGCGGTCCTGGCCAACCTCACACAAACCGTGAGCTACGAAAATCGACACACGCTCGTCGGTCAATCCCGGGGCAGGCACCACGGTGGTGAGGAATTTAAGATGGGTGGCCTCCATCCCCGTTTCTTCGCGTAGCTCTCGAGCGGCGGCC
>JANYHQ010000288.1 GCA_025358985.1 Acidimicrobiales bacterium | reverse complement strand
GACTCCTTGCTGAGGTACGGCCCGTACCAACCACCGCCGCTCTTCTTGGGCTCATTCCACGAATACCCGTTGGTATGGCAACGGGCGCAGTTGATGTTGAAGAGGATCTCCCCCTCCGACTTCCCAACGTTGCCCGGAAGCTTCTTGGCTTCCTCCAGCGCCTTGGTGGATTCATCCTGGGCTTCGGCAGCGGCCGCCACGAAGGCCTTGTCGTATGCCGCGTCGTGGTTGTGACCGTTGGTGTCCCACGCATCGTTGTAGGCCTTGAGCGCCACCGGATTTTCCTTGATGGACTCATAGCGGAGGTAATTCACGAGGTCCGAGATCTGCTGCTCGTTGGCCGGACCGCCACCCACCGTTCCCCATGCGGGCATGGGTTTGTTGGCGCCACGGCCGTAGTTGAGCACGTTGGTGATCTGCTGCTTCTTGTAGCGCAAACCCACATTGTTGATACGGGGGGCAGCCCAGTCCACCGATCGCAGGGCCGCTTTGCCGCTGGCAGGGTCGATGATGGCCTTGCCCGTGGCGTCGTAGTCGTTGATGTTCCACGAGGCCACGCCTCCTTGACCGACGCTGCCGTGGCACTGTGCGCAGTTGAAACCGTTGTGTTCGGCCCCGAACGACTCCTCGCCACGATTCACGCTGCGCTTGTCGAAGCCTCGCACCGCTCCGGTTTGGCGACCGGGCTCGCCCAACCAATAGATGGGGAGACCAAGTGCCACCACCGACATCGACACCAGTGCCCAGCTCAGGAATCGGTCCAGACGGGGACCTTCGAACACATCGTCGTTGGGGGGGTTCTTACGGTTGGGGGCGCCAAGGACACTGTCAACGTTGGACGACGTGCTGACCCGGTTCTCCAGGATCAGATAAGCGAAAAGCCCGGCGATGAGCACGAGCAAGATGATGAGCCCGATGGTCTGCTGGGTGGATGCGGCGAGGATCACGATGTTCAGCTGCTCCTACGAAAACGAAGAAATACGGTAGAAAAGATGGTTTTGGGTCGGGCCTGGACCGAAGTCACTCTTTGCCACCCACGCAGTGCGGGCCTTCAGCTTCTTGACCCGTGGTGTTCACACCGATGGGCGGACCCTCGGTTCGTTGCCCGGAGTCCACGGTGAGTACACCATCGGCGTCCACCGAGGCGGCGAAACGGTCCAAACCGCGTGGGGCCGGTCCGCCTTTCTTCTCGCCGACGCGGTTGTACTGGCTGCCGTGGCAGGGGCACTCGAACCACTGCGACGTTCCGCACCATGGCACCTTGCAGCCCAGGTGTACACACTTCTGATAGAGCGCCACCACACCCGACTCCATACCAGTGAGCACGGGACCTGCGTAATTTTTCTTGGCCTTGTTCAGCGAGTCCTTCGGGTAGGAAACGATGTAGGCGCGCGCCTCCGCCACGTACACCGGCTCTTTCTTGGTGTCGATGGCGGCGAGGATGTCGGACAGCTTGCCTACCTTGACCTTGCCACCGAAGCCGCCTCCGGGAGGCGGCCACAGGAAGGCCAATAATGCAGTACCAAAGCCGCCCAAGCCCACCCCAAACATGGCGATCGTGCTGCGGTTCAGAAACTGGCGGCGGGTAACACCCAGTTGCTCCACGTCCATGGGAGGGCGAGGCAATGCCGGGGCCCGGTCGATGACCGCAACATCGGTGCCGCGAGCGGCCCGCTCAACCTCTTTGCCGGTAAGCGGCGTGGCCACGAAGGCCACATCCGTGGTGACGGCGGATTTACGGGCCGAGCGGTCACGTTGCATGGTTTCGCGTGCCAAGAGGCCGATGGCGGCATTGCGATCCGAGCGGCGCGATGTAGTGACCAAGAAGAGCCCACCCAACACGGCAACGGCCACCACCGCCAATGCAACAACTACTCCACTGCTCACGATGTTTCTCCACTCATTGGGAACTTTGAATGCATCTGCGTACCTTCTTCGAGCTCAGAGCTCGAAGTAGATGCCCTTTTCCCAGGGCATGATGAAGTTGAAGCCGGGTCCCCGGAAGAACGATCCGATGACCACCAACACCGCCCAGAACATCATGAACACGGCAAACAGCGAGATGGCCACTTTGCGGTCCTCAGGCTTGTTGGA
>JANYHQ010000278.1 GCA_025358985.1 Acidimicrobiales bacterium | reverse complement strand
CCGAGGGCGGCAAACGATGCTCCGATGCTGCGAAGTTCTTCGAGGTGCTCGGGTTTGGGGGACGCACCGAACACACCGAGCTTGAGTGTGGCTGGATCTCGACCGGCGTCGGTGGCTGCCTGCTGCACCTTGGTCCACGCGTCACCGATGGGCCAACGCCCCTGAATGGGCATCCATACATCGCCAAACTCCACGATATGGCGGATATGGAGGTCAGTGGGTGAGGCACCGATCACGATGGGGGGATATGGCTTTTGTACGGGCTTGGGCCATGACCATGATGATTCGAACTTCACGTGATCGCCACTGAAGGATGCTTCGTCCTTCGTCCACAACTCGATACAGGCCAACATCTTCTCCCGCACCAGGGCGCGTCGACGGGTGGGGTCAACCCCGTGATCCACCATCTCCTCATGGTTCCAGCCGTACCCCACACCGAGCATGAACCGCCCGTTGGACAGGTTGTCCAGCGTGGCCACTTCTTTGGCCAGCCAGATGGGGTCTCGCTGGGCCACCAGCGTGATACCCGTACCGAGTAGCAACTTGGTGGTGACGGCGGCGGCAGCGGCCAGAGCGAGGAATTGATCGTGCGTACGCCAATACTCCTCAGGCAGATCGGGAGCCCCAACCCGCCCACCCCATGGGGTGGCACGCGACGTGGGGATATGAGAATGCTCCGGAAACCACAACGATCCGAAGTTGCGGGCTTCCAACTCGCGAGCCAGCTCGATGGGCTGGATGCCCTTGTCGGTTGGGAAGATGAGCGCTCCAATTTGCATGGCGGAACCCTATCTTCAGTAGCCCAAAAAGTTCGGATCGCGCCGTTCCGCAAACGCCGCCAACGCTTCTTTGTGATCGTCACTGAAGAATGTGACCAGTTCATGCCCCATGGAACTGTCGAAAGCGGTGTTGAGGGCGTCTTTCACCAACTTGTTGACCGCCATCTTGGTGTATCGGATGGCCATGGTGGCGCCCCCCGCCAAGCGTTGCGCAAACGCCATCGACTCATCGGCCAGCAGATCCGAACTCACCACGTGAGTAACCAGACCGAGCCGCTCGGCATGAGCCGCCGTGAGGTGGTCACCGGTCATGAGGAAGCGCTTGGCCAGTGCCGGTCCCACCACCAATGGCCAGATGGCCACACCACCGTCACCCGCCACGATCCCTACGCGCACATGGGGATCACCGATACGGGCGGTGTCGGCCATGAAGATGGTGTCGCACAGCAGTGCAATGGATGCGCCCAAACCCATGGCATGACCGTTCAGTGCGCAGACGATGGGTAGCTCGACATCGAGCAGATCCCAGATGATCGACTTGCCGTCACGACGTAACACATCCAGCTTCTTGGTGGAGTCGAGGGTAGGAAACCAGTTGAAATCACCACCTGCACAAAACGCTTTCTTCGAACCAGTGAGCAGAATGGCCCGGGCCTCGTCTTCGTGTCTGAGCCGCTCGAACAACCGCGCCAAGTCGGTGTGGAGTGCTTCGTCAACGGCATTGATGTCGCTTGCTGGATTGTCGATGGTGACCCGCAGAACCTTGCCGACACGATCGAATCTGAGGGTTGTGAAACCGGTCTCATCGATCGCTGTCATGGTAGAGAAGCTAGAGAACTCTTTGCCCCCGTTACCAAACCGCCCTTCACCTCTCAAGGAATGCACATGACCGACTCCACCACCGAGCCACTGCTTCCCGAGCTGTACGACTCACTGATGACCACCAGAGCCATGCGCCGCTTCAGTCCCGAGCCAGTGGACGACGCCACGTTGGAGGCCATCTTGGCGGCGGCGGTCCAAGCACCCAGCGGCGGCAACATTCAGCCCTATCAGTTTCTAGTGGTCACCGATCAGCCGCTGAAAGACTCCATTGCTGCGCTGTATCTCAAAGCGTGGGAGCGTTACGAGCCCACCGTGGCCAAGCTCATGCCTCCTCCCAAAGATGATGCAGCGGCGGCCACGAAGGAGCGCAACAACGCCGCATCGGATCACCTGGCCCGCAACCTGGCCAGCGTCCCGGTGTACATCTTGGTGTTGGTACCCAAGATCTCCATGGCCGTGGTGGACGAAGAAGGCGTGATGGATGTGGGCCCGGTGTACGCGTCGGTGTATCCCGCCGTGCAGAACATCATGCTGGCGTGCCGCTCGTATGGGTTGGGCACTGTGCTCACCACGCTGCATCGCATCTACGAAGATGAGGTACGGGCCTTGTGCGCCATCCCCGACCGCTACGAAGTGGTGGCTCTCATGCCCATTGGCCACCCCACCGGAAACTTCGGCCGGGCCGCCCGTCGGCCGGCGGCGTCACTCACCAGTTGGAACACCTTTGGTACCAAACGCTTCTGAGGCCGTCACGCCGAGGCACTCGGCGATGTTGTGTAGTTGCTGCTCGTAGGACCTGGTGGCGATGTCAACGGATACCACCACTCGTTGGGCGCCGAGCGCCTGGTAGGACTGCACCAACTCGGCAATGGCATCCAACGGTCCCGGATGACGAAGCCCAACCTGGATAAACACGTCAGCGCGCGTACGGATACGTCCGTCAATGAACTGATGTTGCGCCAGTTGCAGGTCGAGTTGCGTCAAGGCCGCATCCACCTGCGCGGGCGTGATGTTCCATCCGTACCATCCATCGCCATAGCGGGCGACACGACGCAGTGCCGCAGTGCTCTCTCCGCCAATGAGTATCGGCGGTCGGGTTTGCACCGGCTTGGGGAAACTCAGCGCGTCGGTGAAGTTCACGAACTCACCGTGAAAGGTGCTCTCCTCTTGTGACCATGCCGCGTGCAATGCCGCCAGGTACTCGTCGGCGAGTCGACCCCGGGTGGAAAAGTCCACGTTCAATGCCGCAAACTCTTCGGCCAACCACCCAACGCCGATGCCGAACTCAAATCGCCCGCCGCTGAAATGATCGAGGGTGGCTACTTCTCGGGCCCAGAGCAACGGATGACGCAGCGGCAGCAACGCCACCGCCGTACCCACTCGTAGTGTGATGGTGTGCATGGCTGCGGCCTGGCAGGCCAGGAGTGGGTCGAACAGACCTGCGCGTTTGCCCACCGGCAGTGTGGGCCGCTCCGATGATCCAGGGTGGGGTGGATAGGGGTACACGGACTGGTACTGCTCGAAGAACACGATGTGTTCAGGCATCCACAACGAATGGAACCCGAGGGCTTCGGTGGCTTGGGCGAAGTCGCGTAGGTACGCAGGACCCCGGCTGGCAATGCTGCCGAATGCCTGCACCAGGCCGATCTGTTGCGGTGATTGCTGATGGTCCATTGGACATGAAAAGGTAGCAACATGAGTGACACGCCTGCTGCCATCACCCGCTTCCTCTCCGCTTGGACGGCCCGTGACCCTCAATTGGCGGCCGCTGAGGTCACGGACACGGTGGTGCTTGCTGATCCCAACGAGCGCCATGAGGGCCGCGATGCGTTGGTGGTCCATCTCGAACAGGTGCTGCGACGTTTCGATTTCCAGTCCACCGCCGTCGAGCACTGTGTGGTGGACGGTGATCCGCTGGGTGATGCGCAGGTGGCGTTCATCTTGCACGTCAAGATGACAGGGCGGTCGTCGCGTCTCGCCGGTGTGGTCACGGGCTTCGATGCGGGAGTGTTCGTCACACTCGTGGGCGCCAAGATCGATCGTTATACCGAGTTCTGGGATCCCACTCCAATGGCGAGCGCATTGTCGGGTGGAGTAGGTGGATGCTGACGGCATAGTCGCCACCATCGAACGGTTGGCACGACCACGTGGCCCAGCGCTGCTCCAGTGACAACCCAGCCTCATGGCACAACTGATCGTAAGTGGACAGATCAAGACTGCCCGGTCGCAGTTGGAAACCGGCGATGAGTCGGCCACCGGGGCTCAGATGGCGGGCCAAATTGGCGGCCACCGCCCCTTCGTGACCGGGGCTCACGAAAATCATGACGTTGCCGGGCAGCGCCACCACATCGAAGGTACGGCCAAGGTCCACGGTCGCCAGATCGCTCTGTACCCATTGGACGTTTGGCGCCTTGACCTGAGCGGCCGCCAACATCTGCGCGTCTACGTCGACCCCCACCACATCGATACCGCGCCGGGCCAATTCGATGGCAACCCGCCCGGTGCCGCACCCGCCGTCGAGCACACTGGCGGGGGCGAAATGGGCGATGAGATCGGCCTCTCCATGCGTGTTCTCGCCGGACGCCGCCATCTCTGCCCACCGCTTGTCGTAGTCGTCGGTGGAGGAGCTCAGCTTCCAGGTACTGGCCGAAGGATCGACGGCGCTCATGCCCGCACCTCCAGCGCTGTGAGACCGCGTATGACGAAGGCATCATGAAATTGTGGTTTGGCAACAACGTGCAGGTTGGGGAACGTGGAGACCAGTGCAGTGAGGGCCACGTCGAGCTCCATACGGGCCAACGGGGCGCCGATGCAAAAGTGGATACCGCCGCCAAACACGATATGGCTGGCATCACCACGGTCCACCCGGAACTCATCGGGTCTCTCCCACTTACGCGGATCACGATTGGCCGAGCCGAACAGCATGGCAATCTCGGCGCCCACTGGAATCGCCTGGCCGCCGATCACCACCCCCTCGTCGAGGACCCAGCGCTCGAAGAGCTGCAGTGGTGCATCGAAGCGCAACAGCTCTTCCACTGCTGTTGCCGCCCGTACCGACCCGTTCACCACACGGCGCCACTCATCCGGATGGCTCAGCAGAGCGTTGACTCCATTGCCCATGGTGTTCACTGTTGCCTCATGACCGGCGTTCAGCAACACGATAACCGTACATACTATTTCGTCATCCGTGAGTTGGTGCCCATCGTCGTGCGCAGTCACCAGCCGCGACACCAGACCGTCATCTGGCTGGGACCTGCACCGCGTGATATGTGAGCGTACGAACTCCATGAACTCTTCAGCGGCTTGCGACGCGCCGGCGCGCTGGGCATCCGAGCCGGTGAGCTCGTACATCTTGACTATGTCATGCGACCACTTCAGCAGGCGGTGTTGTTCCGAAGCAGGGATACCCAGCAACTCACAGATCACTGCCACCGAGTAGGGCTGGGCATAGTCCGCCAACAGATCGAATGTGTCACGCTCTCGGGCCGAGGCCAACAATCGGGCAGCCGTGGCCTCCATGGATGGCCGCAGCGATGTTATGGATACAGGGGTGAATGCACGCGAGATCAAGGACCGGATGCGGGTGTGATCGGGCGGCTCCAACGACAGTAGGTTCCACCGCTCATGACGGCGGAATGCGTCCCAACGGGGGTCAGGCTCGGGCCGACCAAACTCGGCGTGGGTGTAGCGATGCTCGTAACTGCGACCCATGCGGCGATCGCGCAGCGCCGCATGGACGTCGCGGTGGCGGGTCACCAGCCATTGGTGACTGGGCTCGTACCAGATGACGGGCGCCGCTTCACGTAGGGCGGCCAGTGCCGGATAGGGGTCCTGCAACACGGCTGGGTCGGTGAGATCAAATCCGGACACGGCATCGATCACCGTCTGGGAAGGCATCCCCTTGAACTATCACGCTCGAGCCCGGTGACCCCGCACCCCGGCACCCGTCGAGTGGAGCAAGGATTGCGCTCAGTGCAACGTCAGCTCCACTCGATGGGGTGGGCTCGATGGGGGTGGGCTCGACGAGACGGGGTGGGATCAGGGGAAGGCGGCCAGGGTCCTGAGTTGTCGCAGCACTACGGACATCGTGGCCACGTTGGCGGCGCCGCTCTCCTCGACCTCGGCGGTGAGGACGAGATGCCGGTCCACCGCGGCTTGATGCTCGTCCACCCACATATCGAAACGGTCACTCACTGCAGTGTCCGAACCGGTAGCCAGCACTGAGGCAGTCAGCGACGCATGCTCACCGGCTAGGTCATCACGAAGTGCGGCGCGGGCCAGCGCGTCCCAGCGATCGTCGCGTGCCAGCCCCAGGATGGCCTCGCGCAGACGTCCGAGACGAAGGCGATCGTCGAGGGTGAAGTACGCAGTGGCAACGTCCTGCACCGCCCAACCACCCTGCAAGGAGAGGCGCACAATGTCGAGCGCCGAAGGTAAGAGTTCCAGCCCGGCTACCCGATCGGCCAACATTTCGGGAACTCCACTCTCCACCCATGGTTGACGTCGCTGCTCAATGGTGTTGCGTTCGGCTTCGGACGCCACCTGAGCGAGCAGACTGGCCACCAGTTGGACTCCGTCGTGATATGTGTCCACCGTGTCCATCACGTCGATAGGAAGACGTCGGTTGCGGAGTACCCAGCGGCTGGCCCGCTCCACCAGACGATCGATCTCCAGCAGCATTTGGGTACGGATGGCGTCCGGCACATCATCACTAAGCGCACATATTTCATCCCAGATGATGTGCGCGGATAGCATTTGGGTGGCGGCCAGGTGAGCCCGGGTGATGTCTGACACCGACGTCTGGGTCTCCTCGGAGAGCCGGAACGCGAACGTCACCCCGTTGTGATTCACCATCTCATTGATAACCGCAGTGGCCGTGATCTCAGCCGCCAATGGATGCCCATCCAACTGGGAGGCGAAGCGCTTCTGCACCAAAGGCGGAAAATAGCCAACCAGGAACGGGCGGAAGGCAAGATCCGACGATCCTCCTTCAGCCCGCAAACGCTCACTGAGGTGCAGCTTGGTATAGGCGAGTAACACGGCCAGTTCAGGGGAGGTGAGCCCAGCTCCCTGGGCTTTGCGCTCCAGTAGAGCGTCGGTGTCGGGCAGTGCCTCCAGACCGCGGTCCAATCGCGCCACCTGCTCGAGGAAAACGAGATAGCGGGAATGTACATCGAGCATGGCAGGGGCCAGTGTGACGCCGTTGACCAACGCTTGGTTCTGGTCGATGTTGTCGGCCAGCACCAACCGACCAACATCGTCGGTCATGTCTACCAGTACAGAGTTGCGCTGTTTCATGGTGAGGTCACCGTCGACCACAACGGCGTCGAGCAAGATCTTGAGATTGACCTCGTGGTCGCTGGTGTCCACGCCCGCCGAGTTGTCGATGGCATCAGTGTTGATGAGTCCGCCCTTGCGGGCAAACTCGATCCGGGCCCGCTGCGTGAGGCCGAGGTTGCCTCCCTCGCCCACGATCCGACAGCGCAAGGCACTGGCATCGGCGCGCAGGCCGTCATTGGCTCTGTCGCCGGCGTCGGCATGGGACTCCGTGCTGGCCTTGACGTAGGTGCCGATACCGCCGTTCCACAGCAGATCTACGGGCGCCTTGAGGATGGCGCTGATGACCTGTAGCGGAGTCATCACGGCGGGCCCGACTAGTCCGAGTGCCTCACATGCTTCGGCACTCAGCGCGATGGATTTGGCGGTACGAGCCCAGACGCCACCGCCGGGGGACAGGACCGCTCGATCGAAGTCGTCCCATGACGACCGTGGTAGCACGAACAGTCGGGTGCGTTCGGCCAGCGTGGCGGCCTGATCGGGGGTGGGGTCGATGAACACGTGACGGTGGTCGAAGGCGCCCACCAATTCGATGTGGGGCGACAGCAACATTGCGTTACCGAACACGTCGCCTGACATGTCACCAATGCCCACCACCCGAATGGGCTCGTCGGAGCCTCGGCCCAGCCGGCGCAAATGCTTCTTCACCGATTCCCATGCGCCACGCGCGGTGATGCCCATGGCCTTGTGGTCGT
>JANYHQ010000218.1 GCA_025358985.1 Acidimicrobiales bacterium | reverse complement strand
GTGGCCCGAGGTGCTGCCGTGGCCCGAGGTGCTGCCGTGGCCCGAGGTGCTGCCGTGGCCCGAGGTGCTGCCGTGGCCCGAGGTGCTGCCGTGGTCCGAGGTGCTGCCGTGGTCACGGTGCTCTTGGCAATCGTGGGGTGTGGGGTGCCCACCGATTCAGCCATGCGCCCCATCGACATCCGGGCCATCCCATCGGGACTGTCGGCGACGTCCACATCCACCTCCACCACCACGCCCACCACGTCCACCTCCACCACGTCCACCACTGCGCCGCCTCGACCGCCGCCGACCACCACCGCGGTGGCGCCGCCCATCACACAAGCCCCGGTCCTGGAGCCGGTGCTGTTGTACTTTGCCCTGGGAGACCGGATTGTGGAAGTCACCCGGCCCATGTCCACGTCGCCCTCCCTTGATTCGGTGGTGCTGCTGCTGGCCTTCGGCCCCAATCTGGGTGAGTCGGCTCCGGCGGCGCGCAGTGCGGTGGAGTTGGGTGATGTGGAGAGCGTGACGCTCAGCGCCGGCGTGGCCATTGTGCAGCTCTCCAACAAGTTCCGTGACCTGCCTGCCACCGAGCAGCGCCGTTCGGTGGCTCAGTTGGTGCTCACCTTGACCAAACGTCCGGGGGTGGGGCAGGTGCGGTTTCAGGTGCAGGGCACGGCGCTCCCGGTGCCGCGCGGTGATGGCACCTTCGGCGAAACCACCGTGTCTCGTGATGACTACCTATCGCTGCTCGACCTGCCGACAATTGTGACCACGTCAACGCAGCCCTTGCCCTGAGCGTTCCCGTCGCACAATTGTGTGACTGGTGACGAGTTTTGCTACGAGTTGGGGTGGTCGCAAAATTCGGGTGGGGCTCGACCTGCGACGAGATAGGGGGCTAAGGGCTCTGCATCTTGTAGCCCAGACCACGCACGGTGATGATGAGTTTCGGGTCTTGGGGCTGGGCTTCCACTTTGTTGCGCAACCGGTGGAGATGGGCGTCCACCAGCCGACCGTCGCCCAGGTAGTCGTATCCCCACACCCGTTCCAGCAGCTGATCTCGGCTGAGCACCAGATTGGGGTGCTGGGCCAACTCCACCAGCAGCCGGAACTCCGTCTTGGTGAGCTCCAGAGGTACGCCGGCGCGTAGTACCAGCGCTTCTGCCTCGCGTATTTCGAGCTCACCAATGATGAGGGGCGCTGGCACCGAGCTGCCCGTGGAGCTTTCGGAACTGGCATCACCCTGCTGATCCAGTGGCCGCTCGTGGAGGGCGACGCGGCGCAACATGGCGCGTATACGGGCGGCCAGGGCCTTGGGTACCACTGGTTTGGTGACGTAATCGTCGGCTCCCGCCTCTAGGCCCGCCACCAGGTCGTGGGTGTCGGTCTGGGCGGTGACGATGATGATAGGCACGATGCTCTGGGCCCTGATCTCGCGGCATACGTCGAGACCCCGACGGTCCGGCAGGCGCAGATCCAGGAGCACCAGATCGGGAGTCTCCCTGGCAAACGCCTCCACTCCCATGGCTGCATTGGCGGCCTCGATAACCCGGTAGTCCTCGTCTTCGAGGGCCATACGCAAGGCCAAACGCATCTCCGGATCGTCTTCTATCAGCAGCAGCGTCTCTTTTGGCACGGAGTCCAACTTACCGACAACGCAGGCGACTCACCGACACCGGAGCGGTCTTCGCTCAATCACCAAGAGGTGCAGTACCGGCCGTATCGATCGTCCCGAACGGGGGCCGAAATAGTGTTTGATTGCCCTTGTCCACCTACGTGTGGCAAATGAGCGCTGGCGCAACGGCCCTCGAGCGACGAGAATGAAGCCTTATTCACCGCGGCGGACGAACGCCGAGAGAGGTTGAAACGCCTGGGAGGCATCGTGCCGTTGCACGCGGTCACCAAGGGGTTGATCCCGTGCGGCCACGTCAAGGACCATCAATTGATATGAGTGAAAAAACCATGAGTGACAACACCACGGCGTCTCCGGATCTGCGCGCTTCGGCATTTGCGGACACCTTTGAGCGGCTGTTGGATCATCTTGAACAAACCATCCGGGGCAAGCGTGAGGTGCTGCGGATGGCGTTGGTGGCACTGTTCTCGGAGGGTCATCTCCTTATCGAGGACGTCCCAGGCACTGGAAAGACCACGCTGGGTAAGGCTTTGGCCCGATCCATCGACGGCACCTGGAACCGTATTCAGTTCACGCCTGACCTCTTGCCGTCCGATGTCACAGGCACCACGATCTACAACCAGGGCAATGGGGAACTCGAATTCCATCCCGGCCCAGTGTTCGCCAATGTGGTGCTCGGCGATGAAATCAACCGGGCCTCACCCAAGACTCAGTCGGCGCTGCTCGAGGTGATGGAGGAACATCAGGTCACCGTGGATGCCCACCCCTATATGGTGCCGCGACCGTTCATCGTGTTGGCCACGCAGAACTCGGTGGAGTTCGGGGGTACCTATCCCCTACCGGAGGCCCAGGTCGACCGCTTCTTGATGCGGATCTCGCTGGGCTATCTCGACGTCGAAAGTGAAATTGACGTCCTCATGAGGGACCGCCATCGCACCGTCCTCGACTTGGTGGATGCGCCGATTCTGGCCGTGGGCGACATCGCCTCCATGGTCGACTTCGCCGCTGATGTCCACACTGAACAGGTGGTGGTGGCATTTGTGGTCCAGATTGCCAGGGCCACCCGTTCCATGCCGGAGTTGCGCCTCGGCGCCAGTACTCGCGGATCCATCGCTCTGTTGCGCGCATCGCGCGCCTTGGCGGCGTCGGAAGGCCGTTCCTATGTGGTGCCCGATGATGTGGTCCGCCTGGCCGTACCGGTACTTGCCCACCGATTGATCCTCACGTCCGATGCCGAAATTCGAGGCATACGCACGGAGTCGCTCATCGAGCGGATCCTCTCCAGCGTCAGTCCGCCGGTTCGGCGCTAGGTCCGCGGACGCCGGTCACCATGGCAGTAGTAGGTAACCCCGTTTCCGGTATCAGTAGCCGCGGCTGGGTGGGCGTTGCGCAGATGTGTCGAAACGCAGTAGCTGCCCTCACTGCGGCTGGGCGAGCCGTGGTACTCACGATGGTTCTCAGTCTCATCGCCGGAGCAGTGTTGGATTGGCCGGAACTGTTGGTCATTTCCGGCGGCTGTGCCGTGGCACTCGTCATCTCAGTGGTGTCGATGAGTGGTGGCGCACAGTTCGATGTCCGACGGACGCTTCACCCCAGTCGGATCTCGGTAGGTCAAGAGGCGGTAGGGGTGCTTACCATTCGCAATCTTGGCCGTCGACGGCTGCGTACGGTCCGCGCCGTTGACCAGGTAGGTCACCGCGCAGTGGCCATGGACATCCCCCCACTCGGTGCCAATGCCCAAATCAGCATGCCCTTCACCGTCCACGGCGCCACCCGTGGTGTGATCCCCGTTGGTCCGCTGTGGATCGGACGCGCCGATCCGTTTGGCCTCTTGCGTCGTCGCCATGCCGAAGGCGAAATCACCGAAGTGGTGGTGCACCCGCGCACGATATCGGCCGGAGTCACTGGATCGGGGTGGACCAAGGACATGGACGGTTTCACCACCGAGGATTCCCCCCTGGGCAGCGTGGCGTTCCACAGCCTGCGTGACTATCAACCGGGCGACGATCGGCGACACATCCACTGGCGCTCCAGTGCCCGGGCTGGTCGTCTCATCGTTCGTCAGTTCGTAGATACTCGACGCTCCACCAATCTTGTGGTCCTCGATCCACGGCCGGAGCGCTACGAGTCCGAGTCGTTGGCTGAAGTTGCGGTGGAAATTGCCGCCTCGGTATCGGTGGCCATGTTGGGAGCCGGTCAGCCCACACTGTGCGATTTTGGTGATGGCCGTTACGCGTTGGAGCGCGCCACGATGGTGCTGGACCGTTTGGCGCATCTCGAGTTGGGGACATGCGATGACCTTCCCACTCGCATCGCCCGGGTACTTGACCGACAACGCACCGCCACCACGGTGCTCATCATCACGGGGGCGCGTACCCCATCCACGGAG
>JANYHQ010000177.1 GCA_025358985.1 Acidimicrobiales bacterium | reverse complement strand
GTGACAGCGTGTCGTTGCGGGTACTCAGCACCCGGACCGAACAGCAACGCGTCATGCGCCTGGGTACTCGCCGTTTGATTGCCCTTGGCGTGACCCCGCCGCGTAAGGCCATGGAACGCATGGTGGGAAACGATGCCCGGCTGGCACTCGCTCGTCTGCAGCTCGGGACGGTGGAGGCGCTGGTGGACGATTGCGTTACTGCGGCCTTGGATCAGCTCATACGTGTACATAGTGGTCCGGCCTGGGACGAAGCGGCGTTCGTGGCACTCCGTGATGCGGTGCGCTCCGACTTGGCCGATGCCGCCGAAGCACTGGTGAAGACAGCCGCCCTCATTGCGGCATCGGCGGGGCGGATCACCAGTCGGCTCGACACGTTCCGCGCCGCGGCATTTGCCACCACTGTCGACGACGTCAACCGACAATTGCGATGGTTGGTGAACCCCGGATTCGTGACCGCCACCGGGGCCCAACGACTCGCTGATGTACTGCGCTACACCCGTGCCATCGAAGCTCGACTGGACAAGCTCACCGGCGACGCCGCCCGAGATGCAGCGCGAACTGCCACCATCGGGCGACTCCAGGATGACGTTGATGATCTCCTCCTGGCCGGTGCCCCGGCGCTGCGCCACGAAGTGATGGCAGTGCGCTGGATGGTGGAAGAATTACGAGTGAGTGTGTTTGCCCAGAGCGTGAAGGCGGCAGGCCCGGTGAGCGAATCGCGTATCCGCAAAGAACTGGCCCGACTCCGCCAGCCCTTCCGGTAGCAAAACTCCCTCTCCCATCAGGAATTCTGCGACGGATTGGCCGTCAACCAGAGGCCGCCGAAGCCACCACCTCGAGGAGGCGATCAACTTCAGCTTCGGTGTTGTAGGCGTGCGGAGAAGCACGAATCTTCTGCTGCGGTTTGGTGCCATCCATGTCCACCCTGGCCCATGCCGCCGTTGATGTGTTGATGTTGATAGCTGCTCGTTGAGCGGCCGCCGCCACGGCATCGGGAGCTACACCATCGACGGTGAACGTGACGATCCCACATACGTCACCGTCACCGTCGTGCAGCGCCACTCGGTCCATAGCCGCCAGTCCGGATCGCAACCGACCGGCCACGACGGCCACGCGCTCTGCCACTGAGGCCACGCCGAGGGTGAGCAACTCCTGCACTGCCACCCCCATACCGATGCGCGCCGCCACGGAACACTCGAACTCCTCGAAACGGGTGGCGTCGGCATTGACCTCGTAGCGATCAGCAGCCAACCACGACGCGGAGTGTCCGTCGATCCCCAGCGGCTCCAGACGCTCGATCCATACATCACGCACATACAAAAATCCCGTGCCCCGAGGAGCCCGCAACCACTTGCGACCGGTACCGGTAAGCACGTCGCACCCAAGGGATTCCACGTCCACTTCCAACTGGCCCACCGACTGACACGCATCGACAAAGAACGGAATACCTCGGGCGCGGGTGATGGCGGCGACACCGCTCACATCGTTGACCGCTCCGCTGTGGGTACCCACGTGGGTGTATGCCACTAAACGGGCGGCGGCATCAATGTCGACGGGCGAGTTGACCACCTCCACCCGGATGCCATGTGAGGAAACTGCTTGCAGCAGCGCCAAGTGGTGGGAGTTGTACGACAACCGGTCCACCGCCACCACATCACCGGGGCTGAACCAACCACTGTGTACCAACGCCCAGAACGCTTTGAGAAACGACTGACTGTCGCTGGTGGTGAGGGCAATCTCGCCCGGTGTGGCGTTGAGTAGCCGAGCGATCGACGTTCGAGTGAGCGTCAGCGCTTCTTGAGCGGCGGAGGCAGCCTCATAGCCGCCGATGGTGGCCTCCAACTGGAGATGGGCAATGGTGGCGGCGAGGGTGGCCTGCGACGCCAAGGCGGCGCCGGCATTGTTGAGATGGGCCACGGTGGCAGTTGCGGGGGTGGCGCGTCGGAGCGCGTCAACGTCAATGCTCATAGAGTGTTCTTAGTCGCTGCGCCGTCCGGATCGGGCGGCAATACTGGGCCGAGACAAGGATTGTGCGTGTCGGAGACAACGAGCAGGGGTGGGGCCGAACGAGGCCGCCTGGAGGCATTCAGCGATGGGGTGTTTGCCATTGCTGTGACCTTGTTGATTTTGGAGGTGAAGGTGAGTGATGAGGGTGGATCGTTGGCCCAGCGACTTCGACATGCATGGCCTACCTATGTGGCATACCTCATCAGCTTTGCGGTCATCGCCATCATGTGGATCAACCATCACAACATGTTGCAGGTCGTTCACAGTGTGGA
>JANYHQ010000171.1 GCA_025358985.1 Acidimicrobiales bacterium | reverse complement strand
GCGTATTGGTCACGGCTACGCAGCGGCGAGCTCGGTGCCATTCCGGCCATTCTCGCCATTGGGGTGCTGGTGGCCGTGTTCGGCACCGCCCGACCGGACTCATTCATGTCGGTGCGCAACCTGGGCAACCTGTTGCAGCAGGCCGCGCCCATCATGGTGATTTCCATGGCCGTGGCCTTCGTGCTGCTGCTGGGCGAGATCGACCTGGCTGCTGGTTTCACGGCTGGCGTGACCGCCGCCGTACTGGCCACCAAACTGCGAGCGTCTTGGGGCCTCCCCAAAACGTTGGTGCTGTGTGCCCTGGTGGCGCTGGCCCTCGGGTTGTGGACTGGTTTCCTGGTGGCCCGGGTAGGCATTCCGTCGTTCGTGGTGACCCTGGCCAATTTCCTCAGCTTCCAGGGCATCCTGCTGCTCATCACCAAAGAGGGCGGCACCATCGGCATCACCAACAACATGGTGAACTCCATCGAGGGCGGCAATCTCCGGCCGCTGCTGTCATGGATTGCATTGGGGTTGGGAGTGGCGGGTTTTGCGTTGACGCAGATCATCCGTCAACGCAACTCTCACGGCACCATCCCATTGAGTGTTGTGGTGGCCAAGATCGTGGGGCTGGCGGTGATCGGCGCGCTGTTTGTTCAGGTGCTGTCGTCCAACCGGGCCTTCGAAGGGGCCAAAAAGAAGCTGCAGGGCGTGCCGTATGCGGCCCCGCTCGTGATCATCTTGATGCTCATTCTCACTTTTGTGCTCACCCGTACCGCCTATGGACGCCACCTCTATGCCGTGGGCGGCAATCAAGAGGCAGCCCGTAGGGCGGGTATCAACGTGATCCGGATTCGGATGTCGGCGTTCGTGATCTGCGGTCTTCTGGCCGGGGTGGGCGGCATCTTCCTGGCTTCACGTTCCAACAGTGTGGACCCGCAAACGGGTGGCAACAAAACGCTGCTGTTGGCGGTTGGCGCAGCGGTCATCGGCGGCACCAGTCTGTTCGGCGGCAAGGGGCGGATGTTGAACTCACTACTTGGGGGCTTGGTGCTGGCTCTCATCGAGAATGGTCTGCCCCTCATTGGCAAGGCCAAGCCGTTGGGGTTCAAGGAGATCGACTTCTCCCAGTCCGGGGTGGCGTTCATCGTTACCGGATTGGTGTTGCTGTTGGCAGCCAGTGTGGATGCCCTCAGTCGTAAGCGTACGGGGTAGCTGACCCGCCTTCTACACCACGTTCTGGCGATGGGCCACAGCCGGTGGGCCGCACATTTCGCGCTGGCGTGGTGTGAGCAATGCCAACACTTTCGAGCTCACCGCGGGCTCCAATGCCCAGCTGGAATTCCCCGGTGAGTACTTGTACAACAGGCTCCGTCGGTCGCCGGGGCCGCGCCAATCAAGCGTGCCGTGGGTGAGGGCTTCGGAGAACAGCACCACGTCGCCCGCTCGTAGCGGCACCTCGCGCACACACGGATGGTGCAGGTCGATGGAACCGGGCATCGCCATGTTCGTCTTGTGACTGCCGGGCACGCAGGCGAACCCGCCCTCACCCGGCCACGCATCCACCAACGCCCATTGCACGGCCACCAAACCGCAATGGATACCTGACGAATCCACGCAGTAGTACTGGCTGGGATCGAAGGGCACCGCACCACCATGCAGTCCCAAACCCGACGTCCCCGGGGCCATCACGATGCCGTAGGTGTGATCCAAGCGCACCGTTCGGCCGCACAGTTCACCAAGAATCTCCAGCACCGCAGGGTGATCGATGAGCGATCGAAAAATGGCGGCGACACCGCAATGATCGGAGAACCGCTGGCTGCCGATGGAGGTACCCGGGCGGGGCAGGTACATCGAATCCACGGCGTCGTTGGCGGCGGCCACCTCCGCTGCGCTGAGTGCGCCCCGACGAACCAAAAACCCTTGGAGGTCGAACAGGTAGCGCTCTTCTCCGGTGAGTGGACCCACGCCGTTGCTCCCCGTTTCTCCGAGTTGCGCTCAGCGCCGACCGTGGCGCATGGCCCGCTTCTGTTCGATGAAGTCCACCAGTACGTAGTCGCCCAGCGTTTCGGGGGTGGTGAAGAACGCACGGCCCCGGTTCATGGCGGTGATGCGCTCCACGAACGCCTTGAGATAGCTGGTGGCATCGAGCATGAAGGTGTTGATGGTGATGCCCTCCTTGGTGCAGCGGGCCAC
>JANYHQ010000609.1 GCA_025358985.1 Acidimicrobiales bacterium | reverse complement strand
GGTCCACACTGAACAGCACGGAGTGGCCCAGACGGGCAGCCGAGCCGAGGTAGATGGCCGACTTGCCGCAATAGGCGCCCACCTCCAGTAGAGGTCCGTCACCAGCCACCGTGCTCGCCGCAGCCAGCAGAGCGTCGCCTTCATCCTCGGGCATAAAACCCTTGGTGGCCCGAGCCAAGGTGAGCAACTCGGGGCTGAGGGCGCTCACTTCTTTTTGGTGGTCTTCTTCGTGGTCTTCGGCGTTGATTGCACGGCCTTCTTTTGACCGGGCTTGTACACCGATGACTGCGCTCCGCAGTAGCGACGTCCGCCCACCGTTTTGCACACGATGACCGTGGACGTAGTGCTCTTCTTCACCGTGGTGGTGGTGACGGGCAGCGGCGGACGCGTGGTTGTCGAGGTACTGGTGGTGGGCGCCGGGGACACCACCGCTCCGGGAGTAGTGGTGGACGTGGAGGCGCTCGGAAGGGTTGGCGACACAGGGGTAAGCGGCCCGCCGCTGACAGTGGTGGTGGGGGCCACCGCGGCCGGGGGCCACGGCAGTTCGCCATAACTGGAGGTGGCCGGCTGGGCGAACTCGTCCGGAGCGCAGTTCAGTTGGGCTGTACCCACCAATTGCACCGACACCTGCGTACGTCGGTCACCCACTCGCGCTGCGAGTCCCCAACGACCCGGACAAGGCGTGTACCACGTGACGATGTAGGTGAGGCTGGCCCCCACGTTCAATTGGGCGATGGTGTGGTACCAAAAGCCCGACTTGGCGTCGATGACACCCACCGGAAGGTTCTGCTCGGTGACCTGTGTGATGACGGCGGGCGACACGGGGACACGCACCACCACCTGTTGATTGGTGATGGGCGTGGTCCCCGAGTTGGTCACCACCACCTGAAGGATCTGTCCACCGATGGGCAGTGCGGACGCCGTGGATCCGGTTTGTACCACCGCGTTCATCCGGATGTCGATGGGCGACACGGTGGTGGGCGGGGCCGACGTAGGTGCCACTGTGGGCGCAACGGTAGGGGCCACCGTCGGCGCCACGGTGGGGGTAACGGTTTGCGCCACCGCCGACGGGGTCGCGAACACCACGCCCCAGCCAGTGACCAGCGTGGCGCTAAGAGCAACGGCAACGAGGCCATGTGCCCGTGAACGGAATCCGGGCCGACGGGGGAGAACAGACATGAAGGCGCGCACCAGATTCCTTTCGAGACGACGGATAGCCCAAGACCTTACGGCACGGACCCCCCGCGACGTTGCGTTCAGCTGCCTTGACCTCGTTCATCCGAGCGGCCCAACACTTCGGCGGCGTCGACGATGGTGTAGGAGTACCCCTGCTCGGCCAGGAATCGCTGCCGATTGGCGGCAAAGCTCTGATCGTTGGTGTCTCGCGACACCACCGAATAGAAGTGGGCGGGCCGACCGTCGCTCTTGGGCCGCAGAATGCGTCCCAAGCGTTGCGCTTCCTCCTGGCGGCTACCGAACGTGCCTGACACCTGGATGGCCACCGATGCATCCGGCAAATCGATAGAGAAGTTGGCCACCTTGGACACCACCAACAGCCGTTCCTCCCCTCGGCGGAACGCCTCGTACAGCCGCTGACGTTCCTTGGTGGGAGTCTTGCCCGTGATGATGGGTGCCTTCAGATGAAATGCCAGTTGTTCGAGTTGCTCAATGAATTGCCCAATGACGAGCACCAGATCATCAGGGTGCTTGGCCACCAACGCCTTCACCACCTCCACCTTGGACAGGGCGGTGGAACCAATCCGGTAGCTGACATCGGGTTCTGACAATGCATAGGACATGCGCTCGTCATCGGTGAGCGTTACCCTCACCTCGATACATTCCGCCGGGGCGATCCAGCCCTGCGCTTCGAGGTCCTTCCACGGCACGTCGTAGCGCTTTGGTCCAATAAGGGTGAACACGTCGGTCTCCCGCCCGTCCTCGCGAATGAGCGTGGCAGTGAGGCCCAACCGACGACGGCTCTGCAGATCGGCGGTGGCTCGGAACACTGGAGCGGGCAGCAGATGCACTTCGTCGTAGATCACCAGCCCCCAGTCCTGGGCATCGAACACATCGAGGTGGCGGTACTCACCCTTGGTTTTGGAGATCATCACCTGATAGGTGGCAATGGTGACCGGACGGATCTCCTTGCGTTCACCGGAGTACTCGCCGATGTCGTCGGGCCGCAGACTGGTACGGGCCAGCAACTCATCGCGCCACTGCCGGGCGGACACGGTGTTGGTGACGAGGATGAGGGTAGTGGCCTGGGCGCGAGCCATGGCGGCCATGCCCACCACCGTCTTGCCGGCCCCGCACGGAAGTACCACCACCCCACTGCCGCCGTTCCAAAATCCATCGGCCGCCGCCTGTTGATAAGCGCGCACACTGAAGCGGTCGTTCTCCACCACGGACATGGCCAGGGCAGTGCCTTCCACGTATCCGGCGCGGTCCTCAGCCGGCCATCCCACCTTCAGCAGCGCCTGTTTGAGTCGACCACGCGCCGCTGGCTGGACCTGCACCATGTCGGGTCCCACCAGGTCCCCCAGCAGTGGAGCCACCAGCTTGGACTTGCGAACCTCGGCCAACACAGCTGGATCGGTGGAGTGCAACACCAGGCCAAACAGCGGATCGGCCTCGAGTACCAGGCGCCCGTAGCGGCCCATGGTGTCCACGATGTCGATGAGCAGTGCCTGTGGCAGGTCGTAGCGACTGTATGTGAGCAGAGCATCTACGGCCTGCTCGGAATCGTGTCCGGCGGCGCGGGCATTCCACAGCACCAGCGGGGTGATGCGATACGTGTGGACGTGCTCGGGGGCTTTCTCAAGTTCGGCGAACGGAGCGATGGCGGCGCGCGCCTCGCCCGCCAGTGGGTGGTCGATTTCCAAGAGCAGCGTGCGGTCGCTCTGCACGATGAGCGGACCGCCGGTCATGCTCGGGCCTGGGGCAACACATCAGCAAACAGGTCCATGGACTTCCATTCCGGGGCCGGTGGGGTGTAGCCGTGATCGGGGGCGTACACCGATGGCACGGCGTGAGCCACGTCGTGCACGTAGCGGCCGCAATTGGGGAATATATGATGCGCGCTTATTTGAATGACGGCGATGGCTCCCGGAAAGCTCGC
>JANYHQ010000149.1 GCA_025358985.1 Acidimicrobiales bacterium | reverse complement strand
CTCGATGCGCGGCAGTACGTGGTCATCCAACTGGCGGATGAGGGCGGCGGCGTCGATACGGGCCGCAGCCGCGCCCGTGGCCTCCAAGGGAAGCGCCAACTCCGCCACACACTGGCGGAGTCGCCGAGTGGCGGTGAGCAGATCGGCGCTGTCGTCATTCACTGGCGTGCACCGTACTGGCCCACCCCCTACCCCTTTGCCGTCAGCGCCCCCTGAGACGCACTCTCGGGCGCGATTAGCGCACGCCGTTGTTGCGTCCTTCGGATGCACTCCGGCCGAACTGATGGAGTAGCAGTAGGTCATACGTGGCCTTGAGGGCGCCACCGATGACCAGCGGCCAGCCGAAGTTGGAGCGGCCCAGCATCCATCCGGCCAGGGCCGGCGTGGCCGCCGCCGCCAGGCTACGAGGCACGTTGGTGTAGGCCGCCGCCGCCGCCCGCTCGGCCGGCTGCACAATCGACATCACATATGACTGACGGGCCGGTACATCCATCTGCGACAACAACGCACGGGCCAACAGCAGCGCCACCGCAGAGCGTCCGGAGGGGGCGAAGGCGGCACTGATGAGCAGCGCATTGGCGGGGAGATGGGTGAACACCATGGTACGCACCAGGCCGAAGCGCCGAGCCAGCGCAGGTGCCGCCAGAGAAGAAAGCGCGCTGAGCATTTGCATGGCAGCCAGCGCTCCACCCACCTGAGCCAAGGAGAAGTGATGCCGACGATCCAGCCACAGGGCTATCAACGATGTCACCACAAAGCCACCGCCGGCCGAGTCCACACAGAACAGTGCCGCCAATTTCCGTATGCGCGCCTTGGACTCTCCGAGCCGGGTAGACCGCACCGCGTCGGTCCTATGCAGCTTTGCCACCGGCCCGTATACGAACACCAGCAGCACGCCCAGTACGGCATACAGCCAGAACACGGTGCTCAAGGATGGTTGGGTGGACCATTCCAAGCGCCGACCCACGGCCAATGGGACCCCCGCCAACGCCGCCCCCAACGCCGATGCGCCGAATGCCACCAGGCTATAGCGGGCAAACAGGGCAGTGCGATGTTCGGCACCCACCAGTGATGGCAGCAGCGCCTGCTCCGCGGGGAGGAAGGCGCTCACATCACCAGCCGATGGGTTCAGTGGACCAAAGGCGGCCACCACCAGCAAGGGCACAAACCATGGCACCAAGGCAAACAGTGCGCCGGTGAACACCATGGCCACCGCACAGCCGCGCAGCACCTGACCGGGTTGGATCCGATCGGCGCGTGAGCCGACCGCCAAGACCACCATCGCGGAGCCCAGCAGGGTGGCGGTCACCAACAGCCCGATGCGCGCCGCACTGAAACCTCGACTGGCGAGATAGGCGGTGAGGGTGGCGGCCACCAACCCATCGGCGCCTGCCCGCAGTCCACGAGCCACCAGCAACCGGGTGGCCCGGGGGTCGGTGGTGGGCGGCAAGACACGCATGTCAGAGCAGCCCGGCCCGTTGAGCGGCGAGTCTGGCCACGGCGATATCTTCGATGGCCACCCCCACGCTTTTGAACACGGTGATCTCATCACTCGAGGTACGTGCGGCCCGGCCGCAGACCACATCGTGCAGATCGCCGATCACCGCGGCCCAAGCATCAGCCAGCGCGATGTCGCCCGCTTCAGCTCGCGACGCGACGTGATCGTCCACCACGATCGACGACCGATTCATCAGCTCACTGTCCAACTCACAACGATCGTGACGGTATGCACTCATAGCATTGAGGTGGGTGCCAGCGGCCACCAGTCGACCATTGAATAGTGGGGTGGGCGACGACGTGCAGGTACAGATGACCTGGGCACGGCCCACCTGTTCTTCCAATGCACTATTTCGTCCCACCACCGTGATCGTCTGCAGTGTGGGTACGGCCCAGCGCATGGCCCCCTCGTGAGCGCATCCCTGCGGACCGGTACCGATGATGAGGCACGTTCTGGCATCGGGGACGGCCAGTGCCCGAGTGGCCAGTGCAGATGCTGCGGGCGTACGAAACACGGTGAGCGCCGCCCCATCGAGCGTGGCCACCGGTCGGCCACGAACGGCATCAACCAAGAGATAGCTCCCCTGTATCACCGGCTCTCCCCGGCTGGCGTTCCCCGGCTGTATCATTACCGTCTTCACTCCCGCCAAGCCGTGAGCACGGCTGGCATCACCAGCAGGTCACCGCCGACAATGGCTACTGCCGTACGTTCTACCATCGGGTGGCGGACGCTGAACACTTCGCGTAAGCCCGCTACGGCATCAGCGAACGGCACCAGTGCAAAAAGGGCGGAAGCGTCGAGGTGGGGCAGACCGCTCACCGGAGTTGGAAGCCGAGCCCCAGTTCATCCCCTGGTTCGAGGACGAACGTATGGAAGCCCGTGCGCGACGCCCGACCGCCGACCTGGGTGATGACGGCGGGTCGATCCGACGTCGACGTTTCCGTGAGCACCCGCCCGGTGAACTCGGTGCCAACGATGCCTTGGTGGCGAAGAATGGCATCCAGGGACAATAATCGGCGCGCATAGAGAACTGCTAAGCGTGCAGACGTTCCACTCCCGCAGGGTGATCGGTCCACCTCACCGTCGGCGAACACCACCACATTGCGTTGGTGCAGTCCATGTTCGGTCGACGAAGAGGCCAAGGTCTCGTGGAAGATGACGCCATAGAGTCCGGACAGTCGGGCGTCGTCGGGATGGACGACAGCCGAGTGCTGCACCAGAGCAGCCTTGATGGCCCTGGCCCGGACAAGGAAGTGGTCCAGTCGGGCGGCCACGATGGGTCCGTCGGTCACGCTGGCGTAGAAGGCGCCGCCGTAGGAGATATCGGCGGTCATAGTGTCGTCGGCGAGCACCACAGGCACATCGAGTGCTGACACCCACGACGCCACATTGGTGAACCGAATCTCGCCCACCACACCATCCACCGTCGATGCTTCCACGGATAGTCGTCCGCTGGGTACGTCGATACAGAATCTGGTGACATCACCGCCAAACGGCACCTGTCCGGTATCGATAACCCACCGGGCCAGTGCAATGGTGCCGTGTCCGCAGGCCGTGGAGAACCCGTCCTTGTGGAAGAACAGCGCACCCAACACCGCCCCGTCGTCATCCGGAGGAGTCACGAAACAGCCGTACATGTCGGCATGCCCGCGCGGCTCATTCACCAGGAAGGCACGAATGTGGTCGAGGTGCTGCTGAGCCCAAGACCGACGATCGAGCACCGTATCCCCCTGGGTAGGATGCACGCCGCCCACCACTATCCGAAACGGTTCTCCAGC
>JANYHQ010000599.1 GCA_025358985.1 Acidimicrobiales bacterium | reverse complement strand
CAAGCGCGTTGGGCTCGTTTTGCCGACGGGGCGGATGAGATCCATCAGATGCGCATCGCTCAGCGCACCATTGCGGCGTGGAAGGACCACGGGTCCACCCGTAGTGCCACCGGAGATCTTCCCCTGTGAGCACAGTCTCTGCCGTGGCCAGCGATCTGGCCGATGCGTTCGTCAACGAACCCGAAGGGATCGCTCAGACCAAAGCGTTGCTGGTGATGCAGCGCGGGCAGGTGGTGTTGGAACGCTACGCCGTTGATGTGGCCTCCACCACCACATTGGTGTCGTGGTCCATGGCCAAGTCAGTGACCCAGGCCGTAGTAGGGCTCTTGGTGGCCGACGGACTGCTGGACATCCATGCTCCCGCCCCGGTCGCACAGTGGGCCCATGACGAGCGCAGTGCCATCACCGTGGCGCAGTTGTTGAACATGCGTTCGGGGTTGCGCTTCGTGGAGGAGTACACCGATGAAAGCTCCGATGTAGTGGAGATGCTGTTCGGTGCGGGCAAAGACGATGTGGCTGGTTTTGCTGCGGCGATGCCGTTGGTGCACCCCCCGGGTACTCGCTGGGAGTATGCCAGCGGCACCACCAACATCATCTGTCGCATCATCGGTGACATCATCGGCGGTGGGGCAGAAGGCATGCGCGCATATGTCAACGAGCGACTCTTCGGGCCGCTGGGCATGAGCAGCGCCACCATCCGATTCGATACTGCCGGTACGTTCATCGGATCGTCGTTCATGTACGCCTCTGCCCTTGACTATGCGCGCTTCGGTGAGCTGTATCGCCTGGATGGAGTCTGGAACGGGCAGCGGATGTTGCCCCTGGGATGGGTGGACAACGCCCGTACGCCTACGCCCACTCCGGCGGGCGAAGCGTATGGATATGGAAGTCACTGGTGGTTGTGGCCGTACCCGGGGTCCTTCGCCGCCCACGGATATGAGGGCCAGCACATCGTGGTGGTACCGGACCGAGAACTGGTGCTGGTCCGCCTGGCCACCACACCCGACCCCAACAAGTGGTGGCCCCGGGCACTGCTGCACCGCCTCATCGAGGCGTTCCCGGTAACAGCGTAGGGGGCGCCTACGCTCGTCGGTATGGCTTTGCAACATATAGACACGGATACCCCCTGGTGGCAATTAGGTGTGGTGTATCAGATTTATCCGCGCTCCTTCATGGATTCCAATGGTGACGGTATTGGTGATTTGGCCGGTGTGGAGCAGCGTCTAGACCATCTGGTGGATTTGGGGGTGGACGCGCTGTGGCTGTCGCCGTTCTACACGTCACCGATGAAGGACTTCGGCTACGACGTGGCTGATTACTGCGATGTGGACCCCATGTTCGGCACACTCGATGATGCCCGCTCCCTTATTACCAGCGCGCATAGCAAGGGTCTGCGGGTGATTGTGGACTTCGTACCAAATCACACCAGCGATCAGCATCCATGGTTCATTGAATCGCGCTCGTCGCGTAGTAACCCCAAGCGGGACTGGTTCTTCTGGCGTGACGGTACTGCGCAACCGCCCAACAACTGGCTCAGTCACTTTGGCGGCATCGCATGGACCTGGGACCCCTCCACGGAGCAGTGGTACCTGCACTCATTCCTCAAGGAACAGCCCGATCTCAACTGGCGTAACCCAGAAGTGCGGGCCGCCATGATGGACGTCATTCGGTTCTGGTTGGATCAGGGAGTGGACGGGTTCCGACTCGATGTGGCCCACTACATCGCCAAGGATCCGCAGTTGCGAGACAACCCGTGGCTGGCCGAGGGCGAGCGCAACGCCGGTCATCGCGACTCTGGCGAGTTCAGCCGTATGGTCCACGTCAACACCCACAGCCACATGGATATCCACGATTGGTATGCAGAGTTACGACAGGTGATGGATACCCACCACGTGGCGGAACGGGGGGTCACGGCGCGGTACTCCGTAGGGGAGATCCACCTGTTCGACTGGGAGGAATGGGCCAAGTTCTACGGCACCGGTCCGGGCACCGGCCTCACCATGCCGTTCAACTTCTCGTTGATGAAAACTGGATGGAACGCGCCGGCCATCCGAGCCGCCATCGAGAGTTGTGAGGCTGCCGTGCCAGCGTGGGGTTGGCCCAATTGGGTACTTGGCAATCATGACGAGTCTCGGGTGGCCACCCGGTTCGGTAGTGAGGCCGCAGCCCGGGCCGCTATGGTGCTGCTGCTGACGCTACGTGGTACTCCCACCCTGTACTACGGCGACGAGTTGGGTTTGATAGACACCCCCATCTCGGCCGATCAGATGCAGGACCCGTGGGGCATCAACGTGCAGGGCTTGGGCCTTGGACGCGACCCCGAGCGGACACCCATGCCGTGGGACAGTACCGCCAATGCCGGGTTCTGCCCGGTGGGAGTGACACCGTGGTTACCCATTGGCGACCTATCGGTGAACGTGGAAGCTCAGCACCACGACCCGGAGTCGTTCTATGCATTGACCCGATCGTTGTTGGCGTTGCGACGCTCCCGGGCGGCACTGACTGTGGGGTCGTGGTTGGCTGTCGATGCCCATGACGACAGCGTGGTGGCCTTCGAACGCCACGCCTCCGGGGAATCCACCATCGTGGTGGCGGTGCGCGTAGGTGGTGCGGCGGGCGTGGTCAGCTTGGGGGAGGGGCTGGGCACCGTTGTGCTGAGATCGTCGTCGATTCATTCCAGCGATACCGTGGATCTGGCGTCTGTGGAACTTAGGGGAAACACCGCCGTAGTGATCGAGCGACGCTGACCCCATTCCACACGCAATTCTGCGCCCGAGAACTGGCCTCAGCATCACTCTCGGGCGCAGAGAGCGTCCGTCAGACGCAGGATGCGCCCGAGACTTAACCTGAGAACAACTCTCGGGCGCAAAATTGCAGGTGACGCCAGCCCCAGGGGGTTAGGCCCCTGCCACGTGGCGGTCGGCGATGGCCAGTACTTCATCCAGGATGGCCATGCCGTGGGCGATCTCATCGGCTGATGTGGTGCACGGCGGGGTCACGTGAATACGGTTGAAGTGGGCGAACGGCCACAACCCGGCGGCCTTGGCTGCTGCCAACAACTCGTTCATAGGGGCAGCTGCGGCCCCGGATGCATTGAACGGCACATACGGCTCGCGGGTGTCACGGTTACGTACCAATTCATTGGCATATTCGAACGTGAGGGCATCGTGGAGCGGGCCCGTGCGCTCGGCACCGACATCATCGCCCCCGCCATGGAGAAGCTCAAAGCCAATCACCCCTGTATCGGTGATGTGCGCGGTATGGGGGTGTTCTGGGCCATTGAATTGGTACGTAACCG
>JANYHQ010000100.1 GCA_025358985.1 Acidimicrobiales bacterium | reverse complement strand
GTCAGTGATGAGGACAGCTTCCTTACGGCGCGCCGAGTCAGTCGACAAGAAGGTATCCTTATCGGTGGCAGCGGTGGCTTGGCGGTGGCCGCCGCCATCGAAGTGGCCCGCACCGCCAACGAGTCCGACATCGTGGTGGTGCTCAATCCGGACTCCGGTCGCGGCTACCTGTCGAGGGTGTTCGACGATGATTGGATGGCCAATTTCGGGTTCATCAGGGAGTGCGATCAGTGCGTGGCGGCGCTCATCGACCGGCGACCAGCCGACGCTGCGGATCTTCTCTACGTCAACCCTGCCCATACCGTCCGTGAGGCCATCGACATCATGCGCCGCCACGGTGTGAGTCAGCTACCGGTGTGCAAGAACACACCCCCATTCGCCAACGCCGAGGTGTCCGGCGCAGTTGATGAGCTCGAATTGATGAACGCCGTTTATCGCGACCCATCGGTGATGCAACTCCCCGTAGTTGATGTGATGGGACCGCGTCTGCCCACCATCGGCATCGGACAACAGGTGGATCTGGCGGTGGAGATGCTGGTCCATGCGCCCGCTCTGCTGGTGTTGTCCGGCGGTCGGCCACTGGCAGTCATCACTCGAACCGACGTGCTGTCCTATTTGGAAGGAGATGCTGTCCATGGGTGAACTCGATGAGCAAAGCGGCTGGGGGTTCGAGACACGCGCCGTGCATGTGGGCCAAGCGCCCGACCCCACCAGTGGTGCAGTGGTGCCACCCATCTCGCTGAGCACCACCTTTGCCCAGGATGGCGTAGGCAACCACAAGGGGTTCGAATATTCGCGCAGTGGCAATCCCACCCGCTCTGCGCTGGAGACGTGCGTGGCCTCGCTGGAACGGGCTGCGCACGGGTTGGCATTTGCCTCCGGCTTGGCGGCCGAAGACAACATCATGCGGCTTCTCAAACAGGGTGACCGGGTACTACTCGGCAACGATGCCTACGGCGGCACCTTCCGCCTCATCTCCAAGGTGTGGTCACCGCTGGGATTTCCGTGGACGGCGGTGGACCTCACCAACGTGGATACGTTGGCCGCCCAGTGGCTACCCGACACCCGCCTGGTGTGGCTGGAGACGCCCACCAATCCGTTGCTCACCTGTATCGACATCGAGTCCATCGCCGAATTGGCGCACGCCCGGGGTGCCCTGGTAGTGGTCGACAACACGTTTGCCACCCCATATCTCCAACAGCCGTTGCGTTTTGGCGCCGATATCGTGGTGCACTCGGCCACCAAATACCTCGGTGGGCATAGCGACGTGGTGGGCGGGTTTGTGGCGCTCGATGACGACGACCTGGCCGAGCAGATCCGCTTCACTCAGAACGCTGCGGGGGCCGTGCCCGCTCCGTTTGATTGCTATCTGTTACTGCGTGGCATCAAGACGCTGGCCCTACGTATGGATCGTCATTGCGCCAACGCTCGCGCTGTGGTGGATCTATTGGTTGGTCATCCGGCCGTGGATCGGGTGCTGTACCCACAACTCCCGGATCATCCCGGCCACGCCGCCGCAGCCAAGCAGATGCGTGACTTCGGCGGCATGGTGAGTTTCACCATGCGAACGGAAGCGGCCGCCCTCGATGTGGTGACCCATACCGAACTGTTCACTCTGGCCGAATCGCTGGGCGCCGTGGAAAGCCTCATCGAGCATCCCGGCCGTATGACCCATGCATCAGCGGCCGGGTCACCCCTGGAGGTACCCGATTCATTGGTACGACTATCGGTGGGCATCGAGTCATCGGCCGATCTCGTTGCCGACTTGGAGCAGGCGTTGGATCGGTTCGTATAAGCGCAACCAGCGCTTATACGATGCTATGGGGCCATAGCATCGCCAGGTAGCGGACGGTCGGTGTACAACACGCCCTGGAACCGGCGCATACCAATCAACCAGCGGTCCACATCGGTTGCTTTGCGTTCCATGTAGGTAGCCACCTCGGGGTGAGGCAACACATGAAACTTCTCTGCACGCATAGCGTTTAGACAGGCTTGGGCCACATCGGCGGGACTCAAAACGCCATCGGCCCCGGCCACCCCGCTGCCCATACCGTCG
>JANYHQ010000090.1 GCA_025358985.1 Acidimicrobiales bacterium | reverse complement strand
CTTGGCCTCATCATGCTCGGCATCGAGGTGCACGATGGCCCCCACGCGGCGGGCGAGATCCAAGATCGGTTCCAAGCGCTCCATGGCCTGGCGCACGCCATCCTCAATGGTAAGCGCGCTGAGCTTAGGAGCCAAGGCAGTGGGCTTCACACTGAGATGGATACGAGAAAGCGGGCCGAACTGATCATGCTCGAGCAGTGGACGGGCCGACCATGCTGGCGCCGCGGCCACCAATGCGTCCAGCGCCTGCATGACGCGCAACGCATAGGAGTCGGCTTCGGCCAGCGTGATTGTCTTCTCGCCCAGCATGTCCAAGGTGGACGCAAACCCGTCCTCCCACAAAGCTCCCAGCCGGGGGACCACCTGCTCGGGATTTTCGCCAATGATGAACTGGCGGGCCATCTCCGTGACACCCTTGCGGGCCACCGCTGCTGCCACTCGATGACCCAACCCCGGAACGGCGTCGGCCAATCGCAAACCGGCTCGCACCACTGCCGGACTGGCGGGCGTCCCCACATACTCATCGAGTTGACGCCACGTGTCGGCGGTGCCACGACTGGCAGGCAGAACATCTACGAAGCGAAACAGGCCAACCTTGAACTCCGGTCGCTTGGTGGCAAAATCCATGGCCGCCCCGGCGGGCGCCAGGGCTGCCCGGAGACGGCCGATGGGGCCTGGCCGGGTGGCGGCCACGAGATGGCGTACCAGGGCCTCGATGTCGGCCGCAGGGACCACCGGAAGCGCCGGAAGCGCCGGTGGAAGGGGGCTATCGAGCAGCGCTGACATGAGTTGACGGTATGCCGATCGGGATACGACTGCATCAAACAAACGCGCCATCATCAATTCAATTTATGCGACATATGTCTTATGGTGCGTCCGTGCCCGGGGAACTGCAGCGCCTCATCGATGACTTGGCCGATCGCCTTAACGTCCCCATCTCGCTCGAGGACCCCAATCAGCACCTGTTGGCCTCAAGCGTGCAGCACGGGACCATCGACGACGTACGCCGCCAAACCGTTCTGGGTCGCCGATCGCTGCCTGACGTTCGAGCGTGGTTCGAATCCTTCGGGGTGCGCGAGGCGCTTTGTCCCGTGCGTATTCCCGCTGATCCTGTGCACTCCGTCCTGGCCCGCCTGTGCGTCCCCATCCGCCATCGTGACCGCCTCATTGCCCTGCTGTGGTTGATCGATCCTGACGCGCAACTGGGCGATACAGAACTCGCGGTGATCCGGTCTGTGGCTGGGCATGTGGCGCTTCTGCTGGGCCAGAGCGAATTGGCGGAGCGTATGGCCGGCGACACGTTCCGGCATCTGGTGTCACCCGTTGAATCCTCCCGTAAGGCAGCCCAACGCGAACTCACCGAACACGGCGGCTGGTCGCGCACTACCCCGATGATGGTGGTGGTGGCCGAGGTGGCGGGACCTGCTGATGACGACAGCGCTGATGCGGTGGGCATGGCCCTGGCCGACCCGTCTCGATTGGCGACCACTGATGTGCTGTTGCGCTTCTCACGCGCCCATCAGGCTTCGGTGCTGGCCCCCGCCCGTTCTAGCCCTGCGATAGCTGAGCGACTGATGCATGCGTTGGCGGCGCAACTCCCTGGTCGACAAGTGTCCGCTGGTATCGGGGATCCCGTGACCGCGTTGGCTGACGTACATCACTCGTTTCGCCAAGCCCGACGGGCCGCCCATGTGGCCGCCACCGTGCCCAATATGGGCCCAATAGTGAGTTGGGGTGACCTGGGCGTGTTCCGGGCCCTCACCCTGCTTCCTGCTGACGAAATAGGTCGCTCTGCCCTCGACCCTCGTTTGGTGCAACTGCTCGACGCCAGCGAGCCCGACCTGGTGGTGACCCTGGAGCAGTATTTGGACTTGGCCGGCGATGCTCAAGCCACTGCGGCGGCGTTGCATATCCACCGCTCCACACTTTATCACCGGCTGGGTCGGATCGAGACCATCACCGGCACGTCGTTGCGATCCGGCGGCGATCGCCTGGCGCTGCACCTCGGCTTGAAGCTGGTGAAACTCTCTGCGCGGTAATCACCAGCCGTCACGCGACGAAGGGACGGCTCCCGCAGGCCACCGTCCCTTCCGTTGCGCTACTCGTGGTGAATCAGATACCGATGCGCTGCGCCAGTTGCTCGCGGTGATAGGTGGGGTCACCGAACAGCAGCTCGGAGGACTTGGCCCGCTTGAAGTACAGATGAGCGTCGTGCTCCCAGGTGAAGCCGATACCACCGTGGATCTGGATGTTCTCGGCGGAGGCGTGGAAGTACGCCTCGGAGCAATAGGCCTTGGCCAACGAGGCCACCACGGGCAACTCGTCGTTGTCTTCGGCGGCGGCCCACCATGCGTAGTAGCTGGCGGACTTGGCCGACTCCACCTCGAGCAGCATGTCGGCACACTTGTGCTTGATGGCCTGGAAGGACCCGATGGGCCGGCCGAACTGAACCCGGACCTTGGCGTATTCCACACTCATGTCCAGGCACTTCTGGGCGCCGCCCACCTGCTCAGCGGACAGGGCTACAGCGGCCAGGTCCAGCATCTTCACCAGGTAGCCCCAGCCTTTGCCGTCTTCACCAATCAGCGTGCCGGGGGCGAAGGCAAACTCCACCTTGGCCTGCTTACGGGTTTGATCCATGGTGGGCAGGCCAGTGGCCGTGACCCCTTCACCCTTGGCATCCACGGCGAAGATCGACGTGCCGGCGTCGGTCTTGGCCGCCACCAGCATGAGGCCAGCGTTCTGGCCATCGATGACGAACATCTTTTCGCCGCTGATCTTCCAGGTATCCCCGGACTTGGTGGCAAACGTGGCAATGCCATCCTCTGTCCACTTGCCGTTGGCCTCGGTGAAGGCCACCGTGGCGATGGTGTCGCCGCCTGCGATACCGGGCAGGTGAGCCTGTTGGGCCGCCTTGTCGCCACTGGCCATGAGCAGGTTGGCAGCGAGGGCCACGGTGGAGAAGAACGGGGCGCACAACAATGAGCGGCCCATTTCTTCCAACACGATGCCCAGCTCGACGTATCCGTAGCCGGACCCACCGAACTCCTCGGGGATGGCCAGGCCCTGCAGGCCAAGCTGTTCACCCATCTGCTTCCATACTGCGGGGTCGAAGCCCGACTCGGTTTCCATGAGGCGGCGTACTTCGAGGACGGGAGACTTCTCGTCCAGGAAGCGTTTGACTGATTTGCGGAGC
>JANYHQ010000087.1 GCA_025358985.1 Acidimicrobiales bacterium | reverse complement strand
GGTGCCGTACCGGCGTGACCTTCCCCGCCTCGGGGGGTTGTTGATTGTGGCCATCATGGGCAATGCCCTACTTGGTGGGTTCGTGGTACTCACGGGTTTGAAGCCAGCGATTGTGATGGGTCATTTCTTGCTTGCCATCGTTTCTCTGGCCATAGGTGTGCTTATCTTCCATCGCAATGGGGAATCGGGTCGTAGTGGCACATGGTGGGGGAGCGACCGGCTACCGGTGCTGTCGCGTAGTTCGGTGCTGTGGTCCCGCGCCCTTACCGTAAGCGCGCTGACTACCATCGTGCTGGGTACCGTGGTTACGGGCGCCGGCCCGCATGGTGGTGATCCGGGCAAGGTGGTGCGATTCGGGTTCAACATGCGTGATGTGGCCAAGGTGCACTCGTTGGCGGCATGGCTCACGGTGGCCTGCACGGTGGCGTTGGCGTGGCTGGCGGCCCGGGCTGTGGGGCCTGGGGTGGAACGGTTGCGCAACCGTCTCACCGTATTGTTCTGTGTACTGATGGTGCAGGGCACCGTGGGGTATGTGCAGTGGTTCACGGCGGTGCCGGCCAAGTTGGTGCAGCTGCACGTGCTGGGAGCGGTACTGATGTGGATGGCCGTGTTGTGGGTACGCGCGGCGGTCACCATCGCCCCGGCCGCCCGTTTGTCGGCGGACCTGGCAGTGCGCGCCGATCGCAGCCCAAGCGTGGCGGCGGTCTGAGGGTAGGTAGATCCCGGGTGATGGGCTCACGGGCTACCCTGAGGCCATGCCATCGGGCCCTGTGACGCCCAGGGTGTGCGATCGTCCCGGTTGTGCGGCGCCGGCAGCGGCCAGGCTGGTGATCGACGTACGCAACCTGGTGGTGTCGGTGGATCGCAAACTCACCGAGGTTGGTGGGGCGGCGGTGCTGTGTGCCCGCCATTCCGAGCGCATCGTTGCGCCCCGGGGTTGGACCATTGATGACCAGCGGGTGCTTACCCCCCGCTTGTTCCCGGTTGACCGTCCCGCCGATACCGATGCTGCCACTACGGGTGGCGGTCGACTGAAGCGGGTCCGTAAGCGCCTGGCCCCCACCACCGCCGAACAGTTGGCTCTGGCCGCCGAGGCGTCCTACGAGCTGCCCGATGCTTACGAAGCCGCCCAGCCCGATCCGGACCCGGACTGAATCCCCCCGGCTGGTCGCGCCACTGGGCGCGGTGGTCGCAACACTGCGTGGTGTTCCAGGTGTCGCGACCAGCGTTCGTGGTGTCGCGACCGCCTCGGGTCAGGCCGAAGACCCCTACTGAGTGGCGATGGCGGCCAGCATGTCGAGCTTGGCCGCTTGGGATGCGGCTCGCCACGAGGCCAGGAGGCCTATGGCCACGGCAAAGATCACCAACACGGGTACCACTGGCCAGGGGATGCCGAGACGGAAATCGGCGGATTTCTTCACCAGCGCCGCCCCGTACCCGATACCCATCACCACGCCCAGTACCGCACCCAGCAACGACACGATGATGGCCTCCCAACGCACCATGCCCCGTACTTGCGGTTTGGCCATCCCAATGGCCCGCATGAGCCCGATCTCCTTGGTGCGCTCCAACGTTGACAGCCGCAACGTGTTGGCAATACCGATACTGGCAATGAGGATGCTCATGGCCAACAGCGCAAAGATGAGTCCCAAGATCGGTGCCAGTGACGCCAACAGCGACGACTGAAACTGCTTGTTGGTTTGTACCTTGGCCGACGGGACATTGGCAATCGATGCCTCCGCCGCCTTCACAAACGCCTTGGTATCAGTACCCTTCTGGATCCCCACGTACAGGAATTGATCGAACTGTCCCGGTATGTACTTGTCAAATGTGGAACTGTCGGTGATGTAATAGCTGTTCTGCACCGCACCAGGCTCAGAATAGGTGGCGGCAATGGTGAACGGTACTTTGTCTCCATTGGAGAACAACAGAGTGATCTTCTGACCCCGGGTCCACTTGTTGGCCTTCATGGAATTGTCGGCGATCGCAATGTTGTTGGCCCCCACCAGTGAACTGAGGTCACCCTTCACATTGCCAAGAGTGAACAGGCCCTTGATCTTTTCCACATCGATGGCCGTGAGCCCGTGAGACTTGCCATCGATACGCACCTGCCCCACCTTCACCCGAGACACCGTGGTGACGCCGGGGACCTTGGCCACACTGTCCGCCACTGTCTGGGGAAACCCGAAGAACGTGGACGAGGTCACCAGATACTTGGCCTGCACATTGTCCTTGAATGCACCCGTAATGGTGTTCACCAACGAGAACGCGAAGGTCATGATGGCGGCCACCACCGCCACTCCCACCGTGAGGGCGAACGCCGTGGTAGAGGTACGGGCCGGATTGCGCGACGCGTTCTCGCGAGCCAAGCGTCCGGTGGTGCCCTGGGCCGAGAGTCCGGCCCGGGCCAATGCGTAGGCAAAGCCACCGAGCAGCAGTCCCAGGATGACGGACGCGGGCGCCACCTTGATGGCTCCAAGCACCACCGTGGCCAGCGCCCCCACCCCCAGCAGCGCACTCAAAATGAGAATCAGGAGGCCGCTGACCTGGGAACCCAGAATCCGGGCCAGCGGTCGTGCCAACACGGGCCCGATGATGATGAGACCAACCAGCAATGACACAAACGAAAGGCCGATGAACAGCACGCCACCGGTGCCCTTGATCACTTGGCCAGCCACCATGAACGCAGCACTGGTGGCCAGCAGCACCACACCAGCCACTACCCGTCCCCGTGAGGTGGCCGAGCGATCCACCGCCTCGTTGCGCAGGGCTGCCAGTGGCGGCACACGTCCCGCCCGAATGGCTGGGACCAGAGATGACAGCAGGGTAACCACGATGCCCACTACCAACCCGAGGACGGCCCGGGCTGGCCTCAGTGTGAGCCCCGACGATGGCAGGTCGAACCCGATGACCTTCAGCAAGCCTTTCAGCAACACTGCCAACACAATGCCCACAATGATTCCCAATACCGATGACACCACCGCCACAATCACGGACTCCAAGAACTGGGCTCGGATCACCTGCTGTTTGCTGGCCCCGATGGCCCGCAGTAACGCGTTCTCCCGATTGCGTTGGGCCACCACGATGGCAAACGCGTTGTAAATGACGAAGCTCCCCACCAACACGGCAATCCAAGCGAACGAACTCAGAAAGATGGAGAAACCGTTGAGGAATCCGTCATTGATCTGCTTCTGTTGCTCGGCGGTGATCTCCGCTCCGGTGAGGGTTTCCAACGTCTTGGGCAATGTCGCTTGCAACTTGGTTTGTAGTTGTTGCTGAGAGGTTCCCGGTTGTGCAACCACGTTGACGCTGTCGAATTTGCCGGTTTCGGCCAGTACCCGTTGCGCTTCGGTGGGCAGGAACAAGATGGCTGATGACCCCGCCGCCGAGTCCGATGCTCCGAAGGTGGCCCAGCCCACGATGGAGTACGCAGCAGTGCCCTTGGCCGTGAGTACGTTGAACTTCTCATCCAGTTTCAGTTTGTTCTTCTTGAACAAACCGGCCCCCACCACCACTTCTCCAGCGGCTGCGGGAGCGCGACCGGCCACCAGTTTGTACGGGTTCAACTGGTCCACGCTGCCCCACGCAAACCCGAATGATGGTGCGTTGGCACTACCCATGAGCTTGTTGTTCTTGGGGTCGATGCCTTGCGCGTAACCGGTGATGCTGCCTTCGGCCGCCTTCACACCGGGGATGGCTTGAACATCGAGCACCACCTGATTGTCTACGCGCTTACGACCGTCGCTGGTGGCTTGATTGGTGGTGAACGCTGACTTGGCCCGCACCACTGCATCGGTACCCTTGTATACGTCCGAGAACAGGTCACTGAAGGTCTTCTTGATGGTGTCGGTGAGTACCAATGCGCCCACGAGGAACGACACGCCGAGCACAACGGCCAATACCGAGGCGACGAGTCGCGTTTTGTGAGACCACAGATTTCGAAGGGAAAGCTTGTACATACTGGCCTCAGTCGCCCATACGCTTCATACGATCGAGGACCTTCTCAGCCGTGGGGTCGGCCATCTCATCGGAGATTTTCCCGTCGGCCAGGAACACCACTCTGTTCGCATATGAAGCGGCATTGGGATCGTGGGTGACCATCACAATGGTTTGCCCCAACTCGGTGGTGGCTTTGCGCATGAATGCCAGGATCTCGGCTCCCGCTCGCGAATCGAGGTTGCCGGTGGGCTCATCGGCGAACACGATTTCGGGCTTGGAGGCCAGAGCGCGCGCCACGGCCACCCGCTGTTGCTGTCCACCGGAGAGTTCAGACGGGCGATGGGTGAGCCGGTCGCCCAACCCCACTGTTTTCACCACATTGTCCACCCACGCCTGATCGGGGGCTCGACCGGCCAGCATCATGGGCAGTGTGATGTTCTCGATGGCATTGAGCGTGGGGATGAGATTGAACGCCTGAAATAC
>JANYHQ010000086.1 GCA_025358985.1 Acidimicrobiales bacterium | reverse complement strand
TCGCGAACACCACGACGACGCTGAGCATCAGCGCTGTCACCGGCATCGACTCGACGACCACCTTCGAAATCGTTGACCTGGCCACCCAGGTTGACCGCATCTCGGCGAGTGACTTGAACGGCCTTCGAGCGGCTGGCGTGGTTGGCTCGCTGGAGATCTTCGGCGTCGACTTCTCGAGCGCCAACGCGATGGATTCGCTCATCGCCTTGGCTGACTGCACCAACGTCAAGGTCTCCGCGTGCAAGTTCGCCATCAGCACGGCGGGGCATTCGATGCTCATCGAGCGGTGCGTGAAGGTCGCCGTCGAGCACTGCCTGCTCAGTTCGAGCGCAGACATCTTGATTCGAGACGGGTGCCAGAACGTCAGCATCACCGGGTGTGTCAACGCCGGCGGCGGCGTCATCGCGGTGCAAGACTGCAACAAGGTCGATGTCACCAAGCTCTCAGCCACGAGCTCGCCCAGCCGAGTGCTCTCCATGGTGCGAGTCTTCAGCGGCACCGCTGAGGTGGCGGCGAGCAGCGGCGGCGCGACGCCGGTTTACCTCGAGGCGGTGCAGAACTTCGCCGTCGTCGGCGGCACGCTCACCGGCTCGGGCAATACCGGGTACGGGCTCCAAATCGCCTTCTCGGGGCAGTACAACCTGACCGGCAGCACCATCACAGGCACGACCAACGACGTGCTCTTCGACGGCAACGCCTGCTTCTTGGGCGAACGAGCTCGGCACCACGTACGGGCGCGTCGCGACCCAGACCATGGGCGCCGTGGCGCAGACGGTGCCGACGAAAACCATCATCTACGGCAACCAGCTGTTCAACGGCTCGGGCGACCACAGCTCCCGCGAGCTCTTCTACGGCATCATCAACCCCGCCCAGAACACTGGCATCACCGCGGCGGGCACCAACGCCGCCACTGCGTACCAGCTCCCCGCGGGCGAGCACTACGGCTTGGGCACGGTTGCCTCAGGCACCGGAGTCAAACTGCACAATGCCTCGGCGCTCCCTGGCCCCCGCTGTGTCATCGACAACAACGGCGCCAACGCCTGCCTGGTGTACCCGACGAGCGGCACCATCAACGGCGCTGCGAGCTACAGCCTCGCTGCCGCGGCCATCAAGATGCTGGTCTGCGTGGACTACGCAGCCGACAAGTGGAAGGTGCTGTGAGGAAAGGGATCGCCCATACCGCCGGCAAGTACACGTACCCGGCAGCGTCGGGAACGCAGCTCATTGACGGGGTCAACGCGATTTTCAACGCGAGCTATAACTGCATCAAGCTCTATTGCACGGCCGGGTACCTGACCGATTACCCACTGCAGAGTTCGTGGAGCTCAACGCCGGCGAACCTGACCGCGCTCGCGTCGACCACTCAGATGGCGGCGGCTCTCTCGAAGGCGTGGAACACGGTAATTCTCACCTGCTTCACGTTCGCGAACGGCACCACGAATTGGTGGCGCGTCAGCCCGACGGCGGCGAAGTACGCGGCCGAATACACCGAGATTTACAACCTCGCGGTGTACCTGCTCAGCACCTACAACGGCACCGGGCGCAAATTCGTGCTGCAGAACTGGGAAGGCGACTGGGCCTTTATGGACGCCTTCGTGGCCGACACCTACGTCGCGCGCGAGATGGTCGACCGGTACTCGGCCTTTCTCGGGCACCGCCAGCGGGCTGTCAGCGACGCGCGCAAGGCGACCGCCTCTGACTGCCAGGTTCTGATGGCCGTCGAGGTGAACCGCGTCACCGACGCAATGCTCTACCCCCATCGGCGCCGCATTATCACCGACCTCGCCGGGCGCATCACCCCCGACATGATTTCATATTCGGCATACGACTCGACCATCGTCGACCAGGGCGGGTGGGGCGCCGACATCACTGCTTGGACCAACGCCACGACGCCCGTCTTTACGAAGGCGCTGCGACAGATACAGCTGGCCTTCCCAGGGGTGCCGATTCAGGTCGGCGAGTTCGGCTTTCCTGAGGGCATCGAACTGCCTCCTGGGCGCAACGTGGGCACGATGATCAACACCGTGTATTCGATTGCGAACACCGCCGGCCTGGTCAACTTCATCTACTGGCAGGTCTTCGACAACGAGGAGACCTCTCCGAGCGTTCCCCGCGGCTACTACACGGTGAAGCCTGATGGCAGCTCGAGCGTTGCTGGCACAGCGATGGCGGCGCTCCCGTAATGGCCGCCACGCGCACATTTCTGCTGCTTGACTCGACTGGGGCGCCGCTCACCACGGCCTCGCCGACCTTCGTCGACTACCGGAACCGCTCAGGCGGCTCGCGCACCGCCCCCAGCAACCCCGTGCATCTCGGTGGCGGCGTCTACGGGTACACTCCGAGCGATGCCGACGAGACGGCTGGCACCATCGCGTTGGTAGACTGCGGAACGTCCGCGTACCCGCAGCGAGACGCGAAGGCGATTTACCTGCCCGACAGCTCGAATCAGTTCTGGGCGTGGCACGTCGAAGACATGGCAGGAGCCCTCTGGGCCGGAAGCTCGCCCACGGTTGGCGTCTACCAAGACAAGCTGGGCACTTCGCGCACCGCCCCTGGCCCCGCCGCCATCTCGGGCGCATACCTTTGGGCACTCACACCTTCCGGCGCTGACGTCACCGCGCAAACCAATGCACGCATCGATGCGCCGGCGGGCTCGGGCTGGCCTTACTTTCTCGCCGCGACCGAAATCACCACGAACAGTTTCGCACTGCCCCCAACGACGCCAGCAGCGTCACCCACTTCTACGGTCTTCGTTGCGAATGCCCTCGCGCGGCCGCTCATTGATGGCGGCAGCGATGTGCTGGTCTTCCCGGGGCTCGATGAGACGTTCACGCTGGTCAATGACGGCCGC
>JANYHQ010000071.1 GCA_025358985.1 Acidimicrobiales bacterium | reverse complement strand
GGTTCATTGGCGAATAGCAGCACTGCAGCCACGCTGAGCTCACCGGAACGGGTGATGAGACCGCGCGCCGACAACAACCTCGTTGGATCAGGGTGCTTCACTGCGTTTGCGTATGACCACAGCAGTCCGTCGTTCAAGTCTCCTATTTCGGCGCCCCTCACCACCGAGCTCTCATAGGTCGATTGACCCTTGTCATACAGCAACTCTTGACGCTGGGAAAAACTGAGACGCCGGTTCTCGTCCCCGACGCGCAGGTACACCTCGTCTTTGCGGTTTGCATGCACTTGATGACTCGTCTCCACGTCGAAGACTGCCAGATGGTTCAGCGTTCCTCTTCCGTCGACGCAATCCACGAGCCGACACCGACACGGCACAGCCGGAACCGTGAAGTCGAGCGCTGCCTGCTGCCAGTCCGACAAACGATCCGCACCAGCCGCGTCGATACCTTCGACCCGACCGTTCGACAAACCGATGACGATCACCCCGCCCTCAGCATTCGCCAAAGCAATCAACGCATCGGCCAGATCACGTGCCGAAATCCGAATGCTCTTGCGGTCGAACCATTGATCCTCACGCAAGGCGATGAGCATGGGTCCGCGCTCTTGCGCCGTGAGGGCCAACGCTTGTTCGGCGGCGACGGTGGACATTCTCCTACTCTAAACTGTTTAGAGTAATTTAGAGTACCGAGTGAGTTTCGGTCCTACAAGGTTGGGGTGAAGCATCGATAGGGTAATTGGTATGTCCGGAGCGCCACGTCCGGGGGCGCCCTCGGGCAGGCACCCAAGCACCATCTGGCCGATCCGGCGCTCGCCAACCGCCTGCTCGGCGCGACAAGAGACAGTTTGCTGCGCGGCACCGTCGGCGGTCCGGTAATCCGGGACGGATTGCTGCTCGGTGGGCTTTTGAATCGCTCGTGACACTGTCGGTGCGGTCATATGCACAGCAATTGTCGGCACGAGTGCACCACCTTCGGCTCGCCAACGGCGCCCACGAAGTCGATCTCATTATTGAAGCTGATGACCATCGAATCGTGGCACTCGAAGTCAAACTTGCCGATTCAGTCACCGACGATGACGTCAAGCACCTCAAGTGGCTGCGTTCGAAAGTACCGGACTTGGTCGCCGAAGTGGCCGCCCTTCATAGCATCGCCGAGACCTGACAGACTCTTGCGATACCAACTTGGAGGTCACCGGTCATGAGTGCAGACAAGGCCTATACCGACTCATATGCAGACGTATCAAGTTTCTCGCTCGATGACGAACGTGAGCAGAGGCTGCTCAACACACAAACCGAGTGCTGCTTCATGTGGTCGACCAAAGAGGGCGATCCAGTTGGGGTGATCATGAACTTTGTGGCCCACGAAGGCCGATTCTGGCTCACCTGCACTCGTCGCCGGAAGCGGGTCCCGGCCATCGAGGCTCGTCCACGGGTAGCGATTGCCATATCGAGTCGGGGCACTGACATCGGCGTCAGCCAAACAGTCACCTACAAAGGAAATGCCATCGTGCACAACGATGAGTCGGTGAAGGCGTGGCTTTACGCATCGCTGGCGGCACGCGTACGGCCAGGCGACACCGACCAGCAGGCCGCCTTTGTCCATCATCTCGACACACCCGATCGCGTCGTCATCGAAATTGTCCCCGACGTTCGTATCGGTTTCGATGCGGAGAACATGTTCCGGAATTCGCCAGCCGGCGCCACCCGTAGCCGCGTTTGACGCGGGCAACTGATTGTCAGTACGCCCAAGAGCGCTGTCCGCCCGTCTCCAGGAGTCGACCGAACTGCAGCCCGGGGAAGTGGGCGGCCGCGATGGCAGTGTTGGTTCCTTCCAGTTCCCGAGCCACCGCAGCCCGAGTGCGCTGGGCCATTACCGGATCAACGTCGAACACTGCTTGCCAGTCGTCCTCCACCAATTCCAACGGGCAGTGAACGACGTCGCCGAGCAGCATTGCCCGATCCTTGCCGTGCGACACCACCATGATGGTGGAACCCGGAGTGTGGCCCGGTGCACCCTGCACGTCGAGGCCGGGGAAGATGGTGGTGTCGCGCTCCCAGAACTCCATCCGATCGGCCACCGGCGCCATCTTGCGGGCCGCTCCACCTGCAGGGTCATCCACGAAATGCGCCCAATCCGCACGATGGCAGCGGTATGTCGCATGGGGAAACACCACAACGCCCTTCTGGGTAGCCCAACCGACATGGTCGAAGTGCAAGTGAGTGAACAGCACATCGGTGACGTCGCTCGGCTGTACTCCGAGGGCGTCGAGACTGGCCAGGAACTGTCCGCCCTCCATACCCCCATCGGTTTTCATTGGGCCAAGCCCACAATCGATGACCACGGTGCGGTCGCCCAACTGCACTACGAAACCGCCGAGCGCGAACTCGATCATGCCGTCGATGACGAACTCGGCGTGGGCGGCGAACGGGTCCTCGGCCGTACCGCCGTAACGGAGGATGTCCGCGGCTGCTTGGCGGAATGTGCCGTCGTACACGGGATGGATTTCGATCGAGCCGACCTTCATGACTGCGTACCCTACGACCGTGCCCGGAACGGACACAGTTGAGCTTGAGCTGAGCTTGGGCGACGCCAGTTCCCTATGATCACCGCCCATGTCAGCGCTCAGTATCCCCGCCAACCCCGCCGCCGTCACCGCCGAGTGGATGTCGCAGGTGATGCACGGCTCGGGCGCTCTGCCGAGCGGGTCGTCGGTGGCCTCTATCGAGATCGAGCCCTTGGGGGCCGGAGTGGGAGTGATGGGCGAATTGGCGCGCATCCGCCTTGCCTACTCGGGCGATAACGGAACGTCCCCGGCCACTGTGATCGTGAAGTCGCCCTCACCGTTCGAAACGAATCGCGCTCAAGGCGTGGGTCTGGGCATGTACGAGGCGGAGATCCGCTTCATGCGCGAGCTTGCGGCCAGCACAACGGTACGTACGCCGCGCGTGTTCTTGGCCGACATCGTCACGGGCACAGCTGAGTTCGTGGTGGTGATGGAAGACCTTGGTCATCTGGACATGTGCGATCAGGTGCAGGGAGTGACCCCTGCGCAGGCCCGTGACGCCGTACTCACCATGGCTGACCTTCACGCCTGTTGGTGGGGCAAGGTGCAATCGCCATCAATGGAGTGGGTGCCAAGTGTGGTGCACGCCCGTATCGAGGGGCTGGCCCAGATGTGGCCGGCGCTGTGGATGGGTTTCAACGCCAAGTTTGCTTCGTCGCTGCCCGTCGGTGGAGCGGAGGCGGGAGAGCTCATCTCCGCCAATTTCTGGAGGGTGATGAACAAGATCAGTGAGTGGCCCTGGACCCTGCTGCACCAGGACTATCGCGTCGACAATTTGTTCTTTGATCCCAACAACGCTGAACAGCCGGTGGTGGTCATTGACTGGCAGGGCATTGGCCGCGGTCCGGGGGTCTATGACCTGTGCTATTTCCTGGGTGGCTCACTCACCATCGAGGATCGTCGGGCCCACGAGACATCACTGGTGCAGGCGTACCATGACCGCCTTGTAGAGCGTGGCATCACGGCCTATTCGTTTGAACAGTTGTGGCACGACTACCGATTCGGTCATCTCACCAGTTGTTCCACTGCCGTACTTGTCGGTGCCACGTTCGACCTCGCCAACGAACGCGGCATGGCGCTCGTAGATGCGCTCGCCAGTCGTCACTTTCAAGCCGTGGTTGATCATCACTCCGTCGATTTGTTGAGCGAACTAGAAGGGGGAAGCTGAGTCATGCTGGGCAAGCGCTGGATCGCCGACCGGGTTCCTACTGACCGATTTCCCAACTACACGCGCGGCAATGCCGGTGAGGTTCTGGCCGACCCGGTCAGCCCCCTCGGGTGGACGTTTGCATGGGAGAGCGGCATCGTTCTCGGATGTCGAGATGGCTTTGTGCAGATGGGCGTGTTCGACGCCGACGAATACAGCGCAGAGAAGCCTGAGACCTTCGGCTTGTTCGGTGGTTACTTCTACAATTCGTTGACCCAGGCTCGACTGTTCGGCGTGCGCTCTGGTGCCGGATGGCAGGCCGTTGACAACGCCTACTTCGACGACCCGGCGGCGGTTCCACCATATGAAGAGCGTGACTGGCATACGTCGGCGCGTCACACCGACTTACTCGGCAAACAGATGGCATGGATCATGTCCACGCCTCTCGTCCCGGAGATCGAACGCCAGAAACGAGATGCCCAAGCGCTACGCGACAGTCGGCCTGATCTCGCGTCGCTGACCACTTCGCAGCTGCTCGGTCGCGCCCGGTCGGTGCAGCGCCATTTGGTAGCCATGTTCACGCAGCACGTATGGGCGTCGCTCGGGGCCTCGGTGGGGCCGGGGATTCTCGCTGCTGTCACTGCTGACATCGATCCGACCATGGTGACCAAGTTGTTGACCGGCGTGGGCGACATCGATTCCGCTGACATCGCTCATTCCATTTGGGACTTGTCTCGTGACGTCCGGCGATCGTTGGTGCTTACCGCTCTGTTCGACGCAGGGCTCGATGGGCTGTTGGAGCGGGCCCGTTCCAGTGATGACGGCGATGCGGTGGCATTCAGTGCCGCCGTAGACGATTTCTTGTACCGCAATGGGTCGCGGGGGCCCAACGAGTGGGATTTGTACAGCGCCTCTTACGAAACCAAGCCATCACTGTTGGTGTCGGCCATCGACCGACTTCGCGTCAACGATGACAGCGCTGATCCACGGGCCGGTGAATCGCGCGGCGCCGAAGAGAGCCATCGGCTGTTGACGCAGCTCCAAAGCACGTTGTCCGGCAATGAAGAAGCGCTGGCCATGCTGTCGACCGGACTGAACTCGGCCAAGGTGTTCATGGTGGCGTGCGAACGATGCAAAACCAACAACATCCGAGCGCTGCACGAGATTCGTATGTGTTTCGCCGAACTTGGTCAACGGATGGTGGCCGCTGGCCATCTCGCTCACCCTAAGCAGATCTACATGCTGGTGGAAGATGAGCTCGACGACTTCTTCGCCAATCCGAGTTCGTTCACGTCGCTGTTGGCGGCTCGTGAGGCTGACTACCTCGAGTTGTACGAACTGGAGCCGCCGTACATCGTTGATGGGGATGCACCACCTCTCTCCGACTGGGTTCGGCGGGCTGACCGGATCACCAAACCGGTGGCTGTGGGCGATGTACTGAAGGGGATGGCTGGTTCGCCCGGCGTTGTCACGGGCACCGCCAGAGTTCTGCTCAACGTCGACGACCCCATCGAACTCGAACCCGGTGACATCCTCATCGCTCCGAATACCGATCCGTCATGGACGCCGCTGTTCCTGGCCTCGGCCGCGGTGGTGATCAACGTTGGTGCCATCAGCACGCATGCGGTGATCGTGAGTCGAGAACTCGGTATCCCCTGCGTGCCATCGATCGCTGACGCCACCCGACGAATCCCCACCGGAGCCACCATCACCGTCAACGGCTCTGAGGGCACGGTCACCATTGACGCGTTGCCCTGAGCCGTTGCTCCGACCTGACGACTCGGTGAGCCTGGCCCACTCACGCTCTCCTGGCATGAAACGATCGTGCGGTGGAAAGACCCTTGAGAGCTCGGAGTAGGCGATGGGCGTTGGCCCTCGTCCTCGGTGCCGTGCTGTCGGTGACGGGGGTACTGGATCAAGCAGCGGGCGGTGCGGTCAAGGCCCGACGGGTGGGTCGTACCCGCACGCGCACTTCGCTGCCTGCGCCCGGGACGACGACGCCACTGTTGGACCAACCGCTGATACTTGATCCGGCTCGCTTCGATCGCCTGCAGGCGGCGCTCAACGTATGGACCCAGACGACAACGGGCGTCGATTCCATCACGGTGGCAGTGAGTGCCGGTGGACGAACGTGGGAGGGCTCTGCCCGTCACGATGGAGCTCCCGGACCCGATCCGCGCACCCGTTACCGGGTGGCCAGTATCACCAAGACAGTGACCGCCGCACTCGTGCTGAGATCCGTCGAAGCGGGCATGCTTACCCTGGATAGCCCGCTCCCTCTCATCGATGGCGTATGGGACGCGCCACCACCGGACATCACCGTTCGGACCCTGCTCAACCATCGCAGCGGACTCATCGACTACACCGAAGCGCCAGGGTTCCAACCGGATCAACCGATCACACCGGAGCAGGCCGTGGAGTTGAGCTTCACCGCCCCGCTACGCTCGGCGCCCGGTACTCAAACTCGCTACGTCAACAGCAATTACTTGGTTCTGGGACTCTTGGTGCAGCAGGTTCAGCATCGCAGCCTGCCCGATCTGGTGACTGATCTGATGGCCTCGCTGGGTCTGGTAAACACGCAACTGGAACCGCCCGGGGTTCCCGGATGGGCGGGCTTCTCGTCGGGTGGGATCGTGTCCACCGTGCTTGACATGGCGCAGTGGGGCGAGGCCCTTTTCACACCAGGCCGAATCATCTCCGCCGACTCGATGGCCTTGATGCTGGCCCCCAACGATGTCAATGGTGGGGCTGGTACGTGGGGCTTTTGTCCGTGCAGCACTGCGGTGATCGGTCCTGACCGCCATGTCGCAGTAGGTCATTTCACGGCGGCAGGCGGCCTGTTCGAATTCCCCCACTTACAGGCCACTCTGGTGGTGCGGATGGAGCCGCAGAACCAGACCACGGTGACCCGAGCCCTGTCGCTGTTCACTGCTCTGCGCGCAGAGCTTCAACCCTGAGCACGCTGGGCTCGACTCTTCGCCAGGTAGGAACGAGGTGCTTTTCGATGTCGAGAAGCGGGTGGCGGCTTCGTCTCTAGTGAGAACGCTTCCTGATGAAAGGACCATTGCATGACCAACGAAGAGATTTCCGAGATTCTGGCGAAGCCGTACGCGCAGCAACTGCTTACCGGCCCTGAGCCGGCCCGGATGGCCTACGTCGGGCTCGACGGTGCCCCTCGGGTCATCCCGATCGGTTTCTGGATAGAGGGCGAGCGGGTCGTGATGGCGACTGTCCCGAAAGCGGCCAAAGTTGCAGCGCTGCGTGCCAATCCAAAGGTGGCGCTCACCATCGACCAGGCGGCCTTTCCGCCGAAGGTGCTCTTGATACGCGGCACCGCCGAAGTCGAACTGGTCAAGGGGATTCCGGACGGTTACCTGACGGCCGGGCACAAGGTGATGACCGACGACCAATACGGTGGTTGGGTGACCGGCGTCAAAGCCCTCTACGACGAGATGGTCCGCATCATGATCACCCCGACATGGGCCAAGCTCCTCGACTTCGAAACCACCCTCCCCAAGGCAGTCGAAGATCTCATCAACGACAAGCAGTCGAACGGCTGACGCCTCTCACCTCAGTACGACGCAGCCACCCCTCGTCCGAGCGGTCACGGTCACGGTCACGGTCCGCGTGGGAGTTGGTTGAGTCGTGCTGCCTGGCGGGTTTGGTGATCGCGTTCTGCGACGTTGGGAGCATTGCGAGCTGCCGCGGCGTAGAGGCGCGCCGCGAGTTCGAGGTCACCGTTTCGCTCGTGGAGATAGGCGGCGACGGCGTCGCGCCGCGGGATGTTTTCGTCGATCTCGGCGAGTGCTGCCAGGCCAGCCAGTGGCCCGTCGACTTGGCCGACCGCGACGCTACGATTCAATCGAACGATTGGTGTGTCGGCGAACCGACGCAGCTCGTCGTACCACTCGACGATCTGCACCCAGTCGGTGTCCTCGAAGCAGGAGGCATCGGCGTGGAGTGCGGCGATCGACGCTTGGGCCTGATACTCGCCGACCTGGTCCCGGGCGAGAGCGGCTTGCAGGATGGACACTCCTTCGGCAATGAGCCCGGCGTCCCACTGGCTGCGGTTCTGATCGGCAAGGGGCACGATCCGCCCATCCGGACGGGTGCGGCTGCTTCGGCGCGCGTGGTGCAACAACATCAGCGCAACAAGCCCGTCGACCTCAGAGTGCTTTGCTGACGTGGCCAGCTGTCGGGTCAATCGGATTGCTTCGGCAGCAAGGTCGATGTCGCCCGAGTAGCCCTCGTTGAAAATCAGGTACAACACCCGCATCACGGTTCGAAGGTCGCCGCCAGAATCAAACCCAGACTGTCTCACCACACGTTTGGCACGGCTGATTCTCTGTGCCATCGTGGCTTCCGGAACAAGGTAGGCCTGCGCAATTTGACGCGTGCTCAGACCACCAACCGCGCGCAGAGTCAAAGCGACCGCTGATGACGGGCTCAGCTCTGTATGTGCGCAGAGGAAATACAGGTGCAGCGTATCGTCGACATTTGGCACCACACCGGTTTTCGGCTCGTGACCGAATCGGGTCTCACGGCTACGTCGTGCCGTGTCGGAACGTGTGAGGTCGATGAATACTCGCCAAGCGACGGTGATCAACCAGGCCTGCGGATCCGACGGCAGCTCAACCTTCCACACCGCAACTGCCCGGGTGAGTGCCTCTTGGACAGCGTCTTCGGCCGTGGCGAAGTCTGCACCACGACGAACGAGGACACTCAAGACATGGGGGACGAGCTGGCGGAGCTCGACGTCGCCTACGCTCATTCAGTGACGGTCATCGGTGCACCATAGAACGGGCGGACCTCCAGCCATTCAAAGATCGGTGTGCCACCCGGCCCCGGGGCTGCTGACAGTTCCCCTGCGAGCTGTACGGCACGGTCCCACGATTCCACGTCGATGATGTACCAACCGGCGATCAGATCCTTGGT
>JANYHQ010000058.1 GCA_025358985.1 Acidimicrobiales bacterium | reverse complement strand
CAGTTCGGCCCGCCGCCGTAACTGCGCGGGATCTGGTGTGCAGGCCTTCAACTCGCTCGTCAAAGTAGTATGTGCGCGGACTATGGCGGATTCGAAGACGGCCATTTCGGCAGCTAGCGATTGGGTACCTTCAGCCCGACGTTGGCGTGTACGCCGCCGGTCTTCCAACCAGTTGCCCAACAACAAGATGGGTGACGAGAGTGCCAGCAGCGCCATGCGGGGGTTGATCAGTACTGCCAACACCAGCCCAATGGCCAGTGGGGCCAGGAGAGCGGTGATCCCGAGACGAACTTCACGGCGAGCCTCGGGCCGGGCCCCGGGCACGGGTATCTGCGTAGTCGTGACCAGTGCTTTGGTCCGCGGCGGGCGGTGGAATGGAGCTGTTCCATCTACTCCAGCGGTGTGCGGAACGCCACGATCCTGCGGTGCCCGGTCGTCGATGACCTGCAGCACTGTGGCACCGATCCGCATCTCGGTGAGCGCCGACACCACCACTGCTTGATGCGGCACCAGGGCCACCCCCTCGATCACCGTGGCGTTGGTGGAACCGAGATCAATCACGATGTAACCATCTAGATCGTTACTGGGAGATATGTGCACATGCCATTCGGAAACGCTGCAATCGTTCACCAGCAGTACGTCAGGGGTTGGGGGAGTCACCCCCACCACACGTCCCACGGTGAGCCCGTGAGCTCCCAGACGAACTCGGTGACCGGAGTCGGGCCCCGCCACCACGTGGAGAAACCAATCAGGCGCCTGACTGGTTCCGCACCAGCCGGTGCTCAGTGCGCTGACGCTGCGTAGATCACCCGGGTTCAACGCTTGGCCGAGACCGTGATGTACCGGGCGAGTGGACCCGAGCAGTTCGGCCACGGCGGCACCTACCTCGCCCACGGTGACCGCTGGACCAGCCTCAACCACCAGTTCAAGGCTCTCACCGCCCGAATGGAATCCCCGCCAGAGGAACGAGGTGAGGCCAACTGGATCCGACATGACATGAAGAGTAATGAAGTATTATGAAAATACGCAAGAGCCGTTTACCTGATCTCCCCGCCTCGGCCAGGAGTAGGTCAGTGACGAGCGGTTTTTACCGTGATCCGACGCAGTTCGGTGAGCCAGGTATCGGCGGCGTCGGCGCGCCGTTCAAGTTGTTGAAGGGTGGCTTCGGTGATGCGCCGCAGACCAATGCGTTTGTTCAGTTCTGCGTTCACCTGTGCGTGGCTGAGGGTGGTGAAGCGGACCAGTTCCCGGGCGGCGTCGGCATTGCGCATCCGTATCTCCTCTTTGATCTCGGCCCGGCTCCGGATGGGACCGTCGGTGCTGGGCGGAATGAGGTCACCCAACGGCAACAGCAGATATTCATCGAGGGCCATTTCCTCGTCGTCGGTGAAATCACCTACCTCATCGAAATGTTCATCAAACACCGAAGACACGGGGTGCGGACCGTCGGCGATGGTGGCAGACAGTGCGGCGAACAGCGATAGTTGTTCAGCCCCCTCATCATCGGGATGGACTTGAGCATCGAGTGCAGTGGGATCGTCGGGAAACCCCCCTTCGAGCCCCTCGCCCGTATCCTCTGCGCGCTTACGGAGACTGTGGCGCCGCGCCTCCGCTATCTGGAATGCCCATGTCCGCAGCCGAGGATCATCGGGGATGAACAGGTATGCCTTTTGGCGTCCGGCTCCTCTGGTCCAGCGCACCAACCGGCCCACCGCCTGGCGGAAGAACAACTCTGTGGTGGTGGTGGTGGCGTAGACGCCAATGGTGAGACGCGGGATGTCGACCCCCTCCGACACCATACGTACAGCAATGATCCACGGGTGATCTGAGGCGGCGAACCGGGCAATGCGCTCTGACGCAGTGGGATCGTCGCTGGTGGCAATGGTGGGGGTTATCCCCAATCGACTGCGCATCAAATCGGCGATGGACCGTGCATGGTCTTGATCGGTGGCCACCACCAACCCGGCGGCGTTGGCTTGGCGCTGGCGTAACACCATGAGTTGGGCATGGGCCTGCTCCAGTACGGGACCAATCCACTCTCCGTGGGGCGACAGCGCGGTGCGCAGTCGTTGTGCGCTACCGGTGCGGTCGAGCGCATCGTCGAAATTGGCGGCGTTGAGGGTGCCGTCAGGCGCCACCCATTCCATGTATCCGTTGATCCGGGGGAAATACACTGGTCGAACCACGCTGCCATCGCGTAGCGCGTCGCCGTATCCGTAATCGAAGTCCGACTCTGCCTCATCAATGCGGTAGCGAACAAACGGTATGGCACTCGTGTCGCTACGAAAGGGGGTACCGCTGAGACAGAGGCGATTGGCGGCTGGTTGGAAGGCGATACGAACACTGTCTCCCCACGCACGGTCATCGGCAGCATGGTGGATCTCATCGAGCACCACAAATGCATTGTCAGTAAGTGCGCGTAGGGCTTTGGCCGAAGTGGCCACCTGCTGATATGTAGTGATGATTCCGTGCATGTCGGCGGGCAGGCGACCACTGCTACTCGACCATTGGGGGTCAAGGTGCAGGCCGAAGCGGGCCGCCGCC
>JANYHQ010000045.1 GCA_025358985.1 Acidimicrobiales bacterium | reverse complement strand
CTTTTCAGGCGCGCGCTCTACCAACTGAGCTACCCGACCGTGCGTAGCGGCCCTCCCCGGAGGGAGAGCACCTACCTGGCGGACCTGACGGGATTCGAACCCGTGTCGCCGCCGTGAAAGGGCGGTGTCCTAGGCCACTAGACGATGGGGGCAGAACTGACCGGGAGATGCTATCCGCCCCCGGTGAGTGTGCGGGCCTGAGTTTGGGCAGAATCCCGAGCTGACGGCTTCTGCGCGCGTGCTACCGTCGTTCGTCTCGTAGTCCAGGGACCTGTGGTGCAGCCAGGAGTGCACGCCGGCCTGTCAAGCCGGAGGTCGCGGGTTCAAATCCCGTCAGGTCCGCCAGGTAGGTGCTCTCCCTCCGGGGAGGGCCGCTACGCACGGTCGGGTAGCTCAGTTGGTAGAGCGCGCGCCTGAAAAGCGCGAGGTCACCGGATCGACGCCGGTCCCGACCACGTCATGTCAGCAGTCATGTGATGCGCCCCTCGGGGCGCATCATCCAGTTTGGGGCGAAGACGATGGACCGTCCAGGCGCAGGCGCTTCTGGGTACGGCGAAGCGACCAGCCAGCCACCAGGTCACACGACACGGCTGCCCCCGTGGCCACTGTCAGCGCCCGTTCCACACAGGCGCCATCCATGGGGTGTCCGTCTCCCACGCCGCTGCGCACCAACCACGCCCGCAGACACCTCCGCGCCAACGCTCGTGGGGCGGCAGTGAGGGCCCGCGCGTCGGTGGCATCGATCGCCGCGGCCAACGAGTCCAACAGGTCAGCCTCCTCGGCCGCCAATGGGGCTTGGCGGGCAAGCACCGCCGTAACGTCTCGATGGGCCACTTCGTCGAGAAGGGGCAGAACCTCCGTACGCATACGGACTCGTTGAAAGCGACGGTCCAGGTTCATGGGGTCATTGACGGGCTCCCACCCGAGTTGCGCACACAACTGCACGGTCTCGGTCCGCCGCAAGTTCAGGATGGGGCGTTGGACCCCGGCAGGTCGATGGCGGGCAAACGCGGCAAGACCATCCACCCCGGCGCCCCGAATCAGATTCAGCAGCACCGTTTCACCCAGATCGTCGGTGGTGTGGCCGGTGCACACGTCGGGGGGCAGGACGCTATATCGGGCCGTACGGGCACGGGCTTCCAGGTTGGCACCGGGCACAATGCTCACCTTCACTGAGCGGAACTCAACACCGAGCATCCGGGCATAGCGCTCGACTACCCCGGCCTCATCCCCCGACTCCACTCGCAGCCCATGATCCACATGGATCGCCGTCACCATGGAAGAGCTGCGCACGGCGACCGCCAAGGCCATCAGGGCCAGGGAATCTGCTCCGCCACTCACCGCCACCACCAGTGGCCCGATGGGAAAATGGCAACGGGGAAGCAGGGGCGTACCAGCGGCCAGGTTCGCTTCGATCAGCGCCCGCCACCCACGACAGTGGGGGTGACACCCGCTGCTTCTAGCCGCCCTATCCACAGATTTGGGTCGCGGATCTCCACCAGCGTGGGCAGATTGGCCGCACTCGACCACGCATGGTCGATGAAGCGGACCCCACGCCGCTCCTCGATGGCGGCAATGAACCGTTCGCCCTCTTCGTATTGGCGCATCTTGGCTTCGATGCCAGCCAACTGACGCAGCAACTTGGCTGCCCCTGTGCTTTCGCGCCGCTGTCGCAGAACGGTCGAGAACCTCGGGGCCGACGGCAGCAGGTGGGCCCCCGCTCTGTCCATGGTGACGTCTCCGTGCCCTTCCAGCAGACTCATCAATCCACCGATGCCGTCGAGGGCCAGGCGTTGGTCTGAGTCGGCCAGCAGGCCGATGAGTCCACCTTCGTCAAGTGGATTACGGCCGTCGCGTACCGCCGCCACCGCTCGTTTGAGCGCCTCGAGGAAGCGCTTGGGATCCGGGTCGGCAGTGGACAACGTACGGTTCATCAGATCCAGGAAGTGCTGGCGCATCCAAGGCACGCCGGTGAACTGGGCCCGGTGGGTGACTTCGTGCAACGCCAACCACAGCCGGAACTCTCGGGGAGCAAAGGCGTAGCGCTTTTCGATGGCCAGGATGTTGGGGCCTACGTAGGAGACGACGTCCTGCTTGGAGCGATCTTCACTCTCGTTCATCAACAGGTCGTACTGGCCCAATACCCGTTTGCTGAGAAGTCCCAACAGCGAACCCACTTCGGTACCGGCCAGGCCGCGGGCCACCGGGGCAGTTGGGCCATTCAGCTTTGGCCCCAGTCGATCGGTGACAGGGCGCAGCATGCGTTGGAACGATGCGATGTTGTTACTGATCCACTCCGCCCGGTCCACCACTTGGGCGCGAGCCGGGCCATCGGGTACCAATCCGGTTTCGGCGGTGACCAGCGCCTCGGCTTGGGCGGTGAGTTCTGCGAAGTCACTGGTCAGCGACGTTGCGTGGTACGACGAAGCGAAGGGATCAGATCCTGAAAGCCGCACCGCCACCCGCTCGGCCAGCTTCCAGTCGACGGGCTCCGCCAACGTGACTACTTCCGGGGGTACTTGTTGGACGTGACCTTGATGTAATACCCGAGAATGGTGGCTATGACGGCCAACACCGCACCGAGTACGAGCACAGGTGCAATCCAATAGAACCAAGGCTTGGCGGCGGCGAGGAACAGCA
>JANYHQ010000030.1 GCA_025358985.1 Acidimicrobiales bacterium | reverse complement strand
CACTCGCACGTCTACGGCCCGCACCGCGGTGGCGTGACTTGCTACTTGCACATACGAAAGTGCCGGTCGCCCGAACCGAACGGCGGCCACATTCGTGGACGTACCGCCCACCTCCACCACCACTGCATCAGCCACATCGGCATAACGCAGCGCTCCGGCCACACTGGCCGCCGGACCCGAGTACAACGTCTTGGCCGGCGCTTTCTGAAAGCCCGCCAGGTCGGTGGCCCCACCGTCACCACGCATCACCATCACCGGTGCATGGATACCAGCGGCCCGTACCCCGTCAGCCACAAACCCAGCGGTACGCACAGCAATAGGCAGAATCGACGCATTGATGGCCGCCGTGACCGCCCGCAACTCCAACCCGTAGAGGCCGCTCAATTCCGTGGAGGCGCACGCCACCATGCCTTGCTCAGTGGCCAGCTCCGCCACCCGCGTTTCGTTGGTGGCATCGTCGGGGGCGAATGCTTCAGCCACACAGATGGTGGTGACCCCTTGGCGGCGCATGGACGCCAGGGCCTCGTTCACCGCCACCTCGTCGAGGCCGGCGGTGACGTCAAAGAACGCGGGCACTGTTTTGAGGAACTTGCCCGGGGACAACTCCACCTCGGACAACTGCGTACGCTCCCGAGCGCGCTTCAACTCGGGAATGCGACCCAATCCAATGACCCCAACGGTGCCTACATCGCCTTCCAGTAAGGCGTTGACGGCCTGAGTGGTGGAATGGGTGACCAGGTCGATGTTGTCCGCCCCAACCGCTAGCGCAACCTCCGCCACACACTGCACAACCCCCGCCGCCACCCCTTCAACGGCATCATGAGTGGTGGGCACTATGGCCTCGGCCACGATGGCTCCGAGGTTCAGATCAAAGGCGATTGCTTTGGTGAAGGTGCCGCCCACATCCACACCGACTCGGACCCCCACGTCAGGCGCGAACCGTACCTGCCGGCATGGAGGGCACCACCCGTGTACCGGCCTGCGCACCTGCGATGGCACGGTCGCGCTGACGCCGAATCAATCGAGGCTTCACCACGAACACATACATCGCACCCACGGCATAGATGCCCAACAGCACTCCTTGGCTGAGGACTGTTTCCCACGTGCCCCAGAACCCCAATGCCTGGGCCAAAAAAATGGGCAGCTGCGGGAATCCAGAAAGTAGGTGGTAGCTGATGACATCGGCACTTTGCAACGAGTGCACGGCATTGCCGAGGAACGCCACCGACGTGAGCATCACCAACGCAACCGCAGTGTTCATGAACACCTTGATGTTGAGCTTGCGACCAAATCGGAAAATGAGCAACGCCACTGCCGCCAACGCCACCAACCCTGCAGCCAGACCAGCCAGGACGGCCCACATCAGTCCGCTACCAAACGACAGCAGCGATTGATAAAACAGCGCCGTTTCAAACCCTTCCCGATACACCGCAGTGAACCCAACCAACATCAGCGAACCGAATGAACCCACTGATACTGCGTTCCACATACGGGCCTTGAGGAACTCCATCCAGCGCTTGTGTTCCAGGCGACTGATGAGCCAGAAGCTGACGTAGAACAGCATGACCACAGCCAGCAGCGCAGTGACTCCTTCGAGGACTTCCATGCTGATGGGCAGAGCACTGAACACGGTCCGCAGCAACACCACGGTGAGGGCAGTGGCCAGAACTGCGGCGCCAGCGCCCGCCATGATGGGCCGCATGAACTGGGTTGATCGTGCCGCCTCCAAATAGCCGAGCAGTACCGACAGCAGCAGCACGATCTCGAAGCCTTCACGAAAGATGATGATGAACGACTGAACCGCCACCACCGCCGGGGCACCCACGCCAACGTTGGTGAGGGCCCGTTCGGCATCGTCGATGACCGCACGCAGATCAACGATTTTGGCGCGGATGGAAGCGGTGGAGTCACCCGAGCGGATGGCTTGGCGGATTTCGGCGAACCGGCCTTCGGCGTCGATGGTGAGCCGGTTGTTGGCCACCCGCAACGGGACCTCCACCAGTTCGAAGTGGGTGAGGTACCCGGCCTTGGCCTCGCTGAAGGCCTGCTCCGTTTTGCCGGCCTTCATCAGAGCCAACGTGCTGTCGATGGAGCGGCGTACATCGTGGAGCTGGGTGATGGCTTGGGACTTGGACACCGTGGAGGTGGCCGCTTGGGCCACTGCTGGGCGCAGCACCGATACGGCACTCAACGCCGCCACGGCCATCAGTAGTAGCGCGATGCGGCTGACCAGGCGTCGGCTGCAATCCATACGATGTGTGGTGGGCATCACCTGCATAGTCGGAAAGTGTAGAACAAAAAACTCAGGTGCACCTAATGATCTTCTTGAGGTAGTCATTTGACTTAGGTGCACCTTATGTACAAGAGTAGGGAAATGAAGTCTCGTCTCCCTGTACGTACTGCGGGCATCGCCCTGGTGGTTGTGGCGCTGATGCTGGCCGGATGCGGATCCTCGGCCAGCACCGATGCGGGCTCAGCCGGGTCGGCCGGGCCCGCCACCACAGGGGGCGCCACCTACGCCATTGTGTCCAACGCTGAGGTGGCTGCAGGTTTCGCTGCTCTCGTGCCGCTGGCGGCCACGGCGGCGGCCAAGGTTGCGGCCAAGAGTGGCGACTCCGAGGCAGCCGTCAACGACATGTATACGAAGTGGTTCGAGTTCGAGGGCACGGTCCGCAAGAACGATGAATCCGTGTATCTCGACATGGAGGATGCGTTGGTGTCGGTGAAAGCCGGCCAGAAGGACAACGATGCCGCCAAAGCATCCAAGGGGGCCGCCGCACTGGTCACCCTCACGGCCACCTATCTGGCCAAGTTTCCGGCCGACGCCGCTGCTCCGGTGGCTGCTCCCGCCCTGGGCGCGTCCACCCAGACGGTGCTGGTGGGGCTCAATGAGTGGAAGATCGATGTTCCCGACACCATTGCCCATGGCATCGTGACGCTGTCGCTCACCAACAAGGGCAACGAGATACACGAGTTCGTGGTGTTCCGCACCGATCTGGCGGTGGCGGACCTTCCCCTCGATGCCGAGGGAGGCGTGGATGAGAAGGGCACAGGCGTGCACCTGGTGGATGAGCATGAGAACCTGAAGCCGGGTACCGGGGCCGACCTCAAGGTTGACCTGCCGCCCGGCAAGTACGTATTCGTGTGCAACATGCTCGGCCACTTCAAACACGGCATGGTCAAGCAAGTGATTGTGACCTGAGGGCGGGCTCAGACGTAGGCCACGTACAGGTTGGCGCTCAGCGATGCTCCGAGCGCCACCGTTTCACGACCTACCACCACCGACATGGTGCCGTCCGGGGCCTTGGTGCGGACCCTGCCTACCGACCCAGTAATGAAAGCACTATCGGCCAAGTAGTTCATGGCGCCACTATCCATCTCCACCGTTTCGGTGACCCGCTCCAACCGCACTTCGTCGCCGGGTTGAGCCTCGGACAGGGCGAACACCACGATGCCTTTTGACTTCGTGCCAGGGATGGGGTTGCCGTGCGGACAGGTGGACGGGTCATCGAGGATGATGCGCAATCGCTGCTCTACCTCATCGGAGATCACGTGTTCCCACCGGCCCGCCTCGATATGCGCCTTCTCCCAAGGCAATCCAATGACGTCAGTGAGCAGCCGCTCGGCCAGGCGGTGTTTGCGCACCACACCCTCGGCCAGGGCACGACCCTTC
>JANYHQ010000719.1 GCA_025358985.1 Acidimicrobiales bacterium | reverse complement strand
CTTCGAACCGGTGCGATCGATGGCCTGTTTGAACCGTGTGAGTGCCCCTCCTACCAGGGCGTCATCATCGGCCAGGGGTACCACGTACTTGCCGCTGGCCTGTGAGCGGGCGTGCTCCCAGTTGAACGGCATCGGTACGTGCTGTGGTGGCCTGGTGACAACTACCCGCCGGTCGCTATAACGCTCCAGGATTTCCTTGGTGCCATCCGCCGACCAGTTGTCCGACACGATGACTTCGAAGTCGGTGAAGTCTTGAGCCAACACCGAATCGATAGCTTCCTGAAGCAAATCAAAGCGATTGAAGGTTGGAATCAGTACGGAGAAGAACGGATCGCCGGGATCCATCATCCGGCCGCGCTGAGGGAGACCTCCGAGACGTCGTGCTGGGCGCCGTCCCCCCCACCGATCCGGGCTGCCACTCGTCGAGCGGAGATGATGCAGGCATCGGTCATGAGGTACTTGTGCTCACCGTAGCGACCCACGAGTTGGACGCCGTGCTTATCCAGGAATGTGCTGATCTCTTTCATGGCGGGTGCCCGATTGTGATCAAAGATGGGGTTGCCTTGAGGCACGAATTTGCAGTGCACGTAGCGCAGGTTATCCCGACTCTCAATCATGCACATTTCGATGAGTTCATTGACCACGCCGGTTTTGACTGCTTCAAAGTCCGTGGGGCAGGCCCGGTATTCTGAACCATAGACCTCAACTTGGATGCCGGTGCAATCCTTGGGGGCGTTGTTGGGGCCGAACTTCTCTGTGACGCTGATTCGAACGGAGTACTTGTCCTCGTCATAGACATATACCCATGTTTCGGGACGGATGGCGGGGTGGTTGACGGCTACATCGACGCGTAGGAAATTGGTACACGTAAGCAACTTGGCAGCTTCGCGCACTGAATCTGGTGCATCCACCGAGGCCAAGATCAGCTTCTTCAGCGCCATAGTGGAAACGAGGTGCTCGTAGTTGACGGTGGTGCCATCGCCGAGGACGAGTTCCCGGTTGCCGAAGTTGATGCTGTTGACGGTGGTGTTGAGTTGCACGTTGGCCGCTTCGGCCATCCGATGCATGTAACCCATGAACCCACCGTTGGACGGGTAGCGAGTGTTCTTGTCCGCAACGTAGTGCGACGTAGCCAAGCCGATGTTGCCCGTGGCCCCGGCCACCACCTGCTCGGTGGATGGTTTCATCACTCTGTTTCCCACCCACTCGGTGGAAAGTTGCGATGGTTCTACGGTCCAGTACTTGCGGGTGTACGCGGCGGGGAAGGTACTGGCGAACACGGGTCCGAAGGCTACGTCCAGCCAGTCCTGATAGTTCTTTGGCGCCCGCTGATCATCACGGGTGGCCAAGAAGCTTTCCAGGCACTGTGTGCGCAGCGGTTCTGGCACCTGGTAGAGGTTGACCTGGGATGGGTGGCCGATCCAGTGCCCCTTGTAGTAATTCGACGAGACGGTCTCCACTGACTCGTACTCGCCCTTCACCTGGTCAACGAGAAAATCCTGCACGTAATTGTTCACCGAAAAGCTGATGTGCGGACCGTCGTCCCACGTGAAACCGTCCACCAGTTCCGAATGGCAGTGACCAGCGTAATGATCGGCTGAATCGAAGAGCACGGTGTCTTCGTTGTTCAGATGATGCGAAACCGCCAATCCGGAGACGCCTGCACCAATGATTGCCACTCTTGTGTTTTCCGAGGCCATGGGGATGGTCTTTCTGTTCGTCGACGAATGTCGAGATGGTGATGTCGAGATGGTGATGAAGTAGAGCGCCCAGTGTAGGAGGCGTCACAACGTAGGAGGGGTTGGCGGGTTCGGGGTCACGAGTTGGAGCAGGTCGACTTCGAGGAGAAGATCGGCTGCGTCTCTGATGACCTTGAACGGCAGCGATGCACGCGTGGCGATGTCGAGTAGCGAACGCCGGCCGTCTGACTGATTCAGGACCCAGAGCAGTGCCAACTCTCGATTTGGATCAACGTTGGTGCCACTGAGGGACCGGTACAAACCCCGCCGTCCGAGTTGGGGCTCTGCGTACGGACTGGTGTTGAGGTACGTGGCGTCGTTTTCCATCACACCCAAAATGGCCACGACTGCCGCCACCGTGTCGGCCAGAGCAGCAGGGTCCACAAATGAGCAGTCGTCCAAGGATGTGTGGTACTCGGGGAAGGTTCCGTGGATACCCCTCGAGAGGCAACCCACCGCCAGATCGAATCCTGGTGAGCAGTACTGGCGCTCGTCGTAACCGAACGGAGAGAACGCGATGGTGGCACCAGGCTCGTGCCATGTACCGAGCACATGGGCGGCCGCCCTGTCCACCATCGTGGTTTCACGTTGGCTGCGTTTGAACGACAGAGAAGTGCGGTCGCCCACGTTCGACAACACAATTCCCGCATCGATTCGGGCTACTGCGGCCTGGTTGCGCGCTAGCCACGTGATGGGCCCGATAGTGCCCGGCAGGAACACGAACCGGTATGAGTACTGACGATGTTGGACTTGGGCCAACAGTTGGCGCAAAGACACCGCTACGGCGATACCGGAGAGGTTGTCATTGGCTAGCGACGGATGGCAGGTATGGGCGTGAACGAGAATCTCTCGATCTGTATCACCAGGGAGAAAACTCTCACCGTAAGTGAGGTGACCATCTTCGAGGGAGGAGTCGATGACCACGTGGTACTGCGCGTCAGGCCCCCTCGCCTCGAGCTGCTGCAACATCTCATGGCTGATACAAAATCCCCATCGCTCCGCCCAGTAGGAGGTGCGATACGGAACTGCGGTTGGCGTTTCTGGCAACGAGTACAGATGCGGCCGGAGTTCGGCGAACGTGAGCGTGGCGTTGATTGGTGTGCTGTATCCGAGAACGTGAAGATTTGACGCGGCGAAGTCAACCAAGCGGTTGCCGTGGAAGTCGGCCACCCAGGCGGCGTGCACGTTCCACTCCCGAGGCACGGTCCAGTCCAGCACCGGCGTCCCGCTGGGCACCTCGTGTGTGTCCAATGCGATACACGTTGAAAGCCGTTCCAGGGTTGCGCGCACGCCGTTTCCGGTGATGCTGCGACAGAAGGGGTAAAGGTCTGACACCAGTTGGTGGAGATCGGTACCCAACCCCTGCGGAATATGCGATTGCAGATCAGTGACAGTGGTGACTGCCACCGGTGATGGGGTGTTCATTCGATGACTCGGACCTCCGGGACCGGAACAATGAACTTTCCACCTCGGTCCCGGTACTCTTGCTGTTGAGCCAGGATCTCGTCGGCAAAGTTCCAGGCGAACAGCACCAGGTACTCGGGCTGATCTTCCAGGATTTTATCTGTGGCAACAATCGGGATGTGACTACCAGGCGTAAATCTGCCCTGTTTCAGCGGGCTCCGATCGGCAATGAAGTCGATGTCCTTCGGTCCGAGTTCCACATATTCCAGCAACGTCATCCCCTTGGCTGGAGCTCCATAGCCAGCCACCTTGGCGCCGTCGGCACGAAGCTTGGCGATGGTTGCCTTGAGATCGCGTTTGATGCCAGACACCTTTTCGGCGAACGCGTGGTAGGTGTTGATGTCACCTACGCCGAGTGCTGTTTCCGCCGCCAGCACGGCAGCCACGCTCTCATCCACGACGTGACCGGGGTGCATCACTGACACACGGAGTTGACCGTGATGAATGGGCAGGCGCTCCGCTCGCACCACCTGCAGACCGTTGTCTTCAAACAGCCGGATCATAGCTTTGAGCGACCAATACGACACATGCTCGTGGTAGACGGTGTCAAAGGCCACCTGCTCAAGGATGTCCACCAAATAGTGGGCTTCGATCATGAATGTTCCGTCGGCCGACAGCACTTTTTTGATGCCGGCGACGAAGTCTCCGAGCTCGGGGATATGAGGGAACGTGTTGGTGGTGGTGACGAGTGATACCTGCCCGTATTCCTTTACGATGCGATCAGCGCTGGCGGATCCGAAGAAATCGGTGATGCGGTCCACGCCCAGGTCTTTGACGTATTCAGCCAGATTGGCGGCCGGGTCAATACCAAGAGTCTTGATGCCGAGCTGGCGGAACTGCAGCAGTAGCGATGCATCGTTGCAACCAATGTCGAGCACCATGTCGTCACCTGTGAGACCGAGCCGTTTCGTCATCGTTTCGGCAATGTCTTGGAAGTGTCCAACCAAGGTCGATGATGCACCCGACATATACAGGTAGTCCTCGAACATGGCCGCCGGTGGGATGCGATCCATCAGCTGTACATGCCCGCATCCGACGCAGAATCCGACGCGCAGGGGGAAACTTGGTTCGTTGGCGGTGGCCAACTCCTCGGCGCTCAGGAATTTGTTGGCAAGGGCGGTGTTGCCGAGATCGAGCACGAGATCCACGGGTCCGCTGCCGCACACGATGCAGGCGATGTTGGTCATGAGAAGTCCTTAACTGGTGTTGTGGTTCGAGCGAGAGTGGGTGAAGTCACTGGGAAAAAGACGGTAATCGTCAGTCCCGGAACGGTTGGATTGCTTGCGAGCCACGCGCCTCATAGGCAAACGGGACCTCGGTGAGATCGGCCAAGGAGAGCCGTACTGCATCACGGCGTTCGGGAGGCACCATGAACAGCAGGAATCCGCCGCCGCCAGCTCCACAGAGTTTGCCTCCGTAGGCGCCCGCCTCCATCGCTCGCTGATACCAAGTGTCGATTCCGAGGTTTGATATTCCGCTGGCCAACTGGCGCTTTTCCTGCCACCCCTCGTTCAGCAATCCCCCGAGGGTGGGTGAGTCGAGGCGACCTTCAGCAGCAAGGTCTTGGGTATAGCGCGCCATGTCGCGCATCCGACACAGCCGGTCGAACTCGGCTTCGGTGTTTTCCTTTTGTTCGGCCAGAATCTTGCTGGCGTCACGTTGATGGCCCGTCCAGAACAGCATCATCGATGCAAACAGTTGCTTGCGGTCGGACTCCGAGACGCGCTGGTGCTCCACTGTGACTGCACCGTCAGGTTTGAAACAGAACACGTTGAGGCCGCCAAAGGCTGCGGCGTACTGGTCTTGTTTTCCTATTGGGTTACCCAAAATGTCTATTTCCACTTGGCTGGCTTCTTCGGCCAACTGGCCGGGGGAGACACGTTCACCACGGTAGGCGTGCAACGCATTGAGAAGACCTACGGCGAAGGCGGAGGACCCGCCGAGCCCCGTGGAAGCGGGTATGTCTCCAATGGTGGAGATGTATAAGGGTGGCTCGATCTCCAGAAGTCGCAGACACTCACGAATGATGTCGTTGCTGATGTCGTCGAGGCTGTCCACCTCTTCGCTCTTGGAGTAATTCAATCGAAACAGCCCTTTGACACCGAGCGGCCGGTCCGGGCGGTCGAAGAACAGTTCGCTGTGGCGCTTCACCGTGACATAGACGTATTTGTCGATGGCCGTGGAAAAAACCGCACCCCACGATTTCTGAAAGAACCCGGGGATGTCAGTGCCACCACCGGTGAAACTGATGCGCAATGGCGTGCGCGTCATTATTGCCGAGGACATTTCGCTATCCCTGCCTCAGGTCCCAGTTGTACGGGATCTCATCGGTGTTGAACGGCATACGCAACATCTCGTCGGGCTCATGGGCGATGGTGGCGCAATTGGCCAAGATCGCCTCTTTGTTGCCGTACGCCTTGTACCCGTTGGCGATGCCCGGGGGGATCTGCACCAATACGTGATTGTCCTCACCAAGAAACACCTCGAGCAACTCCCCTTTGGTGGGCGAATCCGGTCGGAGGTCGTACATCACCAGTTTGGCGTGACCCGAGAGGACGGCATTGTTTACCGTCATCTTGGTGTGAATGTGCCACGCCTTCACGGTGCCGGGCCATGCCGTCGAGAAATAAATTTCGCCGAATTGGATGAAATGGTCATCCGTGGCCTTCAGCATGTGCATGATCTTGCCCCGCTCATCGACGATTGTCCGCAGCGGTATGACCTTCACTCCGTCGATCATTTGGAAGCCACGGCAACTGGTTCGGCCCACCGCAGGTCTGAGTCGAGTACGCCGCCCTCCAAGAGGCGTTGTAGCCATTTGAGGCGGGTGAATCGAGGACCGGTGAAATCATCGGAGGAGAGATTGATACGCGCAAACGTGTCGGCCAATTCTTGGGCGCCGGTGCGGGCGTTGAATTTCCATTCGAAGTCCGGGAACGTCTTGGCAAACTTGGCGAAGCTGGCCTTGTACGTTCGCTGGTCGGCGCCCGCGTCGGCGCGCACCTCGATGCTTGAACCGGGGACCGCTTCCACGGCGATGTTGGCCAACTCGATCACCTGATGGTTGAGGTGATCGGCTCCGTTGTTGAACGCCTGATTGTGGACGTCCTCGATGGGTGCGCGCAGTACCTGCTCAAAGCTTCTGGCCACATCACTGACATGGATCACGGGGCGCCACGGTTTGCCATCACTCTGAACAATGACCTTCTTCGTGGTGTACGCGAGGCCTACCAAGCTGTTCAGAACCGTGTCAAAGCGCATGTGGGGAGAGATGCCATAGATGGTGCCGTTGCGCAGACACGTGGGTGAGAAGGAGTCGTTGGCCATCTCGCGCAACGCCTCCTCGGTCTTGACCTTGGAACGGGCATATTCAGTTTGAGGAGCGAGGGGCGAGTCTTCGTTCACTTCGTTGGTGGAAGACATGCCATACATGATGCAACTCGACGAGAACAGGAACCGTGAGACGCCGGCATCGATCGCCAACTCCGCCAGTCGTACCGACGCCTTGTGATTGATGTCCTCGGTCCACGACTCCACCAGGTTACCGATGGGATCGTTGCTGAGTGCCGCCAGATGCACGATGGCATCGAACCCGGCAACGTCTTGCGGCATGAGATTGCGTATGTCTCGGCGAATGGTGGGAAACGTGTACGTGTCAGGCATCAGGTTGCATTCATCGAAGTAACCCGTATCGAGCCCTACTACGTCATAGCCTTTTGTTTCTAGAAATGGCCCCATAACAGCACCGATGTAGCCCTGGTGGCCTGTGAGGAGGACGCGTTTGGGTTGAGGCATGGTGTTCTTCAATCTCCGCTAGGGGGTAGTTGCTGGAAGGTGTGTGGACGATCGGCGGTCGGCGTACGCAAGGCGACGAACGATGTCGAGCAGCGTCTGTTGACTATCCACCCGTTCGAACCGTGCGCCGGCGGCAGCCGCTGCTTGGCCGTCGCGTTCGTCATCGCCGATGAACACCGTTCGGGTGAGATCGAGATCGAAGTCGCGCTGGGCGTCGTGAAGCATTCCGGGTAGCGGTTTGCGGCACAGGCAACCCTCATCCCAACCGTGGGGACAGTGGTACACCCGCTCGATGGCGCCGCCGACTTCGGCTGCTTCTTGCATCAGCTTCTCGGTGACACGGTCCAAATCATGTGAGGTCATGGCACCGCGCCCGATCCCCGCTTGATTTGACACCACCAGGATCCGGTAGCCCGCCCCGCCCAAGACCGTGATTGCCTCGAGCGCCCCAGGCAACCACTGCAGTTGCGATGGATCGGTGATGTACTGCGCTTGGGGCGGACGCACGTTCATGGTGCCGTCTCGATCCAAGATAACGGTGGGGGTGCGTGCGAAGAATCGTTGGGCAATGGCCAGTTTCTTTTCGTCACCGCAGCTGTAATAGCGATGCTCGGTGAGGTATCCGCCAAGCATGCCGGCGGCGGCAAGTGGCGGGTATACCGCTTGCTCGAGCAATTCTTGCTCGATCGGCAGCAAGTTCAGAACCACGTCTCGGTTCATGATGGCGTAGCTGATCTCGACTGAGTTGAGGCCTGGTGCAGAACGAGAGCGATCGAATGTCTCCACCCTCCCATTGATGATCCGCATGCCACTCTTTGAATATCCGTCACGATTGGAGTAGCCCGTGACCTGTACCGGAAGTCCAGCCGACTGATACTGCTCCCACATCGTGGCAAAGTTCATGGGGAGGTAGTTGTCGCAGTAGGCGAGCAGGAAATGCTCATCAAGCAGATCAGCGGCCACGGCGAGACGTTTGGCGGTGAGGTCATCAGCGTCAGTGATCGAGTACGAAATTTCGACGCCCAGTGATGACCCGTCTCCGAGATACTCAGTGACCGTGTGCGGAAGGTAGCCAAGGAGCAACAAGACTTTGGTGAAGCCCTGATCACGTAGTAGTTCGATTTGATGCGCGATGAAAGGGCGACCAGCCACTTCGACCATGGGTTTAGGCCGATCTGCTGTGAGCAACCCAAGCCTTGTGCCCCGGCCGCCAGCAAGAATCACGGCTTGGCGCGGACGTTCCATTTGCGTGAATTCCGCCGGCCTCAGCCCGCTATGTCCTGAATGAGACAGGTGGTGAGGAGATCCCCCACAAGCGAATGAGCGGTTTCTACAACTCCGTATTCGCCCTTGTCAGTTTGCGTCCATATCGGCGTATTGACCGCATCCAATAGGCAGCCGCCATCAAATCCCAGTAGCCCAATGGTATGCATGCCGTGCGTGCCTGCGAATTCGACTGCCCGTACGAGATTGGCCGAGTTTCCAGAAGCAGAGATCACCACGAGGACATCTCCCGGGGTCGAGAGGTTGACGAGTTGTCCCTCGAAAACTCGGTCGTACCCTTCGTCGTTGGCCAGGGCCGTGAGCCACGACACGTTGTCGGAGAGGCTGAGCACGCGCATAGGTCGTCGACCCGAGCGCAACGTGGCCTTGGACAAGTCGTTGGCCAAATGAGTGGCGGTGGCAGCGCTGCCTCCGTTACCGGCAAAGAAGATCAGCGATCCCCGTTCGCGAGCGGCACGCAACACCTCGACGGCGTGACCGATGGCGGTGGTGTCCAGTTGATCCACCACGGTTTGGAACTTCTTCAGGTAGTCGGCCACGATCGGGAGATGCTGGAGCTGATCGAGGCCCTCGGTTTGTGAGTCGATGCTCATGGTTCTCCTCCAATACTGAATGCGAGTTGATTACTGAACGTTACCTTTCAACCACGCAGAGTGGCAAGAGGTCGTCCGAAACAATTCCTTCCGTGGCGATAAACGGCGACGGCGGGGCCACGTCCCCACCAGGTCACGTCGAGTCGTAAGAGCTCAAGCGCCCTGAAACCCGACCACGGATCAGCATACAGTTCTCACCGAGGCGCCCTTTTTCGCCCACTTTTTCTGGCAGAAGACCTCTGTGCGACATCGCTGGCCAGTGTTCAGCCACCCATCGTGGTTTTTTTGAAGGAATCTCCCCAAAAGGATTGTCCTCCTTACCACTGTGTGTGAAGATTCACTCGTGAGGTCATCTGTAGTCCGAATATTCTTGGTCGCCGGAGCAATGTCTCTGGCCAGCGTGGGCACAATTGCTTCCGCCCAGACCGTCCAGTATCCGATAAGCGCACCCGTAGCGGTCGTTGCTGATCCACCGCACTATCCAGTGCCCGCACCCGAAGTGACGCGTCCAACGACCACCGTGGCGGAAAAGTCAGCAGTATCAGCAGTGTCGCCCGCCAAGGTTGTTGCGGCACCAAATGCAGTGGTTGTGGTGGTACCGACCGCTCAGGTCCTCGGCAACACGGCAGTGCGAGACCTTCCCTTCACTGGTTCTTCCGCCACTCAGCCACTGGTGGCAGCCGGATCTGCTCTGCTGCTCACCGGTGCTGCGTTCGTAGCGGTCTCCCGGCGTCGTCGCCGTTCCTGACCGGCTGCCCACCCGTACTCATGGTTGGCGGGCCAACGAGTAAACCCGGCCGCACGTCAATGGCTCTTGGGCAACCAGGTCTCCCGCTGGCCCGGCGAGATTGTTCACCGAGATCCGGTCACGTGTGGTGGGGTTTTTGATCCGTACTCGGACATCGGCACTGTCGTCGTTGACCAATGGTTGGCAACCCAATTCCACGGAGTACGTGCCAATGTTGACTTTGCCGGTCCTGGCGAACGTGGCTACCACTGTGGCGGTGGCACCAGGAGCGATGCGTACCCAGCCGGAGTACACGTTGCGCCCTAATTCTCGATCGGCGTGAATGGCGAACGGCTTCCCGTCGAGAGAAATAGCCTGCAACTCCAGTGGGGAGTACAGCGAGAGGTACTGCACAGATGTTCCTGGTGGGGCTGGAGGCACTGCGGTGTTGGCGATGAGGTAGTCAGCCACCCCAGAGGATGGGGCCTCATTGGTCATCTTCACGGTGGCCACGGATTCAATTGCCCCAGTATCGAGATCCACCGAGGCGTCGTAAGACACTGTCCTGTGTAGGTACCAGTCGATCTTGTTGGCACCGGCATTGTTGGTGACGGCGGCAAAGCCATCGTCGGCCAGTGGCCCCATTGACCCGTCGGCACCGAGGTGGCGAAAGAAACGCTGCTCTTCGGGGCGCGTGGCCCACAGTTGTAGATGGCGCGCTTTGGCGACTGCGCCCAGTGAGGATCCCAGCGTCTGCGGTGACGGAATAGGCCCCGTGAACAATCGACTCCAGGTGAGTTGGGCCACCTGTTGCTGAAGGTCGATGCGTTCGACGTTGCGATCCGGTGACAGCTGGGCGTAAAAGTCGGAGAGCAAAACCCGGGCGGCGTTGTCGGCGGTGATGGGCTCGGGCCAGCCATCAACCGAAACCGGTCCGGTGATACGCAGCAGTGCCGCCAGTGCAAACGGGTCGGCGCTGATGACTCCATCGATGGTCGAGCCGCCAGACTGCGGATACAGACTGGCCATCGCTTCGGCGGAGGACGCGAAGTCCGGGGACATCGTGACGTTCTGCCAGAGGCGGCCCACGTCGAACGGTGAATAGCGTCGGATGTAGTCTGCCCTGGCCTTGAGCACCCGCTGGGAAGCCGGAACACCGTTGTCGTTCAACTCATATGTGCGACCGAAGTGCGATAGCGACACCGTGCCGTTGACCGCAGTGATCTCGCCATAATTACCAATCAACCCACCGCTGCCACGCGCCTCGGCCGGTGACGGCACCACCAAGAGGTAGCGGCGGGGTCCATGCAGACCGAGCAGTTCGGGTAGGGCATCCAACAACTGTTTGGCGTTGCCGGTGGACTGTTTGGCATCTTCCAGTTGACGCTGGAACGACAAAGCTTGCGTGGCCAGCTTGGGTACTATCCACGTCCCTTGGGCTCCCGCAATAGCGTCCAAGGCACGATCTACGGACCGCTGGACCCGGCTTACTGGCTGGCGCAGGTTGGCCAGACGTTGTACATCGATTCTGGCGTCCGGCGTACGCATCTGACTGAAGTCCACTGTGGCCACTGCGTCAGCCGCACTCGAAGCGACCTCAGCACCGTTGATGGCAAGGGCCTGCGCCGAGCGCACGTTGGGTCCCACGACGGGAAGGAACCGCCCGATGATGGCAGCCGACGAGTCGAGGGTGTTCTGGGCGCTGCGAAGCGCATCTGCAGCTTGGCGGAACTGTTTGGCAGCACCGTTGGCATCGGCGATCTTGGCCGCATCAAGTGCGCCACGCGCCGCTGTGAGCCCTGCCTGGGCCTTACGCCGCGCGGAATTTGCCTGGAGTGCCGTGGCTGTCGTACTGATGGCGGCCACCACGGTGAACACCCCGGCACCGATCAGGATCCATCGACGCAGCGGACGCCCGCATCGACCAAGCGCCGCCATCGCCAGAACGATGACACCGGCGGCGGCGATCGCGGAAGGAACTCGTTGGGGAAGGCCGGTGGGTAAGCGCAACAGGGCATTGGCGACCAGGCCGGCTGCTGCCAAGGCAACGATGGGCGACCGGGATTGCTGGCGATAGAGACAACTGACCAGCCCCACGCCCGCGGCGGCCAGCGACAATGCCAGCAACGAGGACGGCCGCACCACCATGGCCGCCAACGCCATGATTGCGACCACCATCAGTACATGGCGCGACACCAGTCGAGTTGCACAAACACATACCGCTGCGAACGAGACACGCCACACCACGTCGGCCACAGGCGAGCCTGAAGGTTCACCGGCAGAAAGTGCCGCCCCCACCATCGCCGCGCCCAACAACACACCGAAGGCAGAGTTCCGCAATGTTGGGACCTTGGCGGAGAACCGCAACGTTGCCGTGGAACCAAGAAAGAACGTGGCGGCAGCAATCAATCCGCAGTAGACAACGGCGTACACGTCACTCAGCGTCGCACATGCTCAGATGCCGCCAGTGTTTACAACTGGAAGCGTCACTGTCCAGCGACTGGCACCTGACCCAGGCTCTCCGCACGATCACGCGCCTCGCCCCGCTCAATGGCTTCGAGTAGGTGCATCGAGATGTCCTGCACGATGACATCGTCGCGACCTTGGGCCTTCACACCGTCGTCCATCATGATGTAACAGAACGGGCAAGCGGTGGCCACGCGGGAAGCTCCAGTGCCGATGAGTTCCTCGGCGCGGGCGTCGTTGACCTTGGTACCTGTTGTCTCCTCCATCCACATCCGGGCGCCACCAGCACCACAGCACATACCCTTGGTGCCGTTGCGGGGTGCTTCCACGATGTTGATGCCCTTCAACGAGCCGAGCACCTTTCGGGGAGCGGCGTAGACATCGTTGTGACGACCCAGATAACACGAGTCGTGGTACACCACCCGCTCCTCCAGTGACGCCCCGTTGAGATCAAGGCGGCCGTCGGCAATGAGCTCCTCCAGCAGTTGGCTGTGGTGCACCACCTGATAGTTGCCGCCAAGTTGGGGGTACTCGTTGAGCAGTGTGTTGAAGCAGTGGGGGCATTGGGTGATGATCTTCTTGACACCCATGCCGTTGAGGCTCTCTACGTTGGCCATGGCCAACATCTGGAACACATACTCATTGCCTGAGCGCCGGGCCGGGTCACCGGTGCATTGCTCCGACGGGCCGAGGATGGCGAAATCGATGCCAGCGCGGCGAAGCAACTTGGCGGTGGCTTGGGTGACCTTCTTGTTCTTGTCGTCGAAGCTGCCGGCGCAACCAACCCAGTACAGGTACTCGTGGCTGAGGGGGGAACCGGTTTCTACGATGGGCACGTCCATGTCCTTGGCCCACGCTGCCCGCTCGTTCTGGCCAATCCCCCAAGGGTTGCCGGTGTTCTCCATGGAGCGGTAGGCGTTGCCCAGTTCGCTGGGGAAGTTGGACTCCATCAGGGATAGGTAGCGGCGCATGTCGAGGATCTTGTCGAGGATCTCGATGTTCACCGGGCAGTTCTCGTCGCATGCCTTACAGGTGGTGCAGGCCCACACTTCGTCGGCGGTGATGCGCTCGAATACGCTGTTGGTGGACACCTTGATTTCCGGATCGATGGATACCGGCGGGGACACCTGCCCTGGACCACCGTGGTTGGGTCCGGTGAGCGCCATCACGGTGCCGATCTTGAGCACGATCTCGCGTGGATCGAGGGGCTTGCCGGTGGCGTGAGCGGGGCACACGGCGGTACAACGTCCGCACATGGTGCAGGCGTCGGTGTCCAACAGTTGTTTCCATGTGAAGTCCTCGATGGTGGCCGCACCGAAGGTTTCCAAGCTGGTTTCTGTGAGGTTGGGCATGGGCCGCATGGCGCCCTTGGGTCGCTGGCGATCCTTGAGGTACATGTTCAGCGGTGACGTGAACATATGACGCAACTTGGTCACCGGCAGGATCACCAGGAAGGCCGCAAATGCCACTACATGGGTGACCCACATCGCTTGATGCCACGTGTCTAAACCGTTGGCGTTCTGAAACAAGCGAGACAGGGGATAGCCAACAAACGACCACTTTTCGAAGGAAGGCCGGCCCACCAAGGCAATACGGGCTCCTTCGGCCAACATGCCGGAAAGTCCAATGGTGAGGAAGGTGATGAGAATCACCGCATCCTCAGGTCGGTTCTTGATACGGATGCGATACGGCCGCTGGATGTAGCGCCGGACCATGGCCCACACGATGCCGCCGGTGAAGACGAGGCCGGCGGCGTCGCCGAATGCGCTGTATCCCTGATAGGTGGTGCCCTTCAGGAATTTCCATGAGGCTGGCATCTGGTGGTCGATTTCCAACACCGTGGTGACGGCGAACAGTGCCAGGAAGCCGAAATAGATCATGGAGTGCATGAGGCCCGCCGCACGGTCTCGCATGAGCGTCTTCATATAGACACCGGAACGGAAGTCAGCCATTCGCCGTTTGGCGTTCTTCTTGGTGGTACGTCGATTGTCCGGCGCGCCGCGCTGCCAGTTGCGCACCCGCAGGCTGAACAGCCAGCCTCCCATGATGAACAACACCGGCAGCGTCACGTAGAACGCCAATTCCACCGCCTTCGGGATGCCTCCGAACACTTGCCGACTGATCGGCGAATCGACGGGAGCATCGTTGAGATGCCCGGTGATGCCAGACACGGCAGTGATGGCAGCCACCCCGGTGCCGAGGATGAGCGCTATCCGACTGGGAGTGAATCGTTTCGCGCCCGTGGGGGCGGAACCGGTGCTCTCCGTGCTGTCGTGAGATCCAGATGACATGGGGTTGACGATACCCGGTGCCGGAATGGTGGACGAAGTCCCCGAGTCCGCAGGTGGTTTCTGAAAGGATCTCCGGCGAGCAAGGGAGTGAGCCATGAAGCGAAGTCGCGAGTACGCAGTGAGGTCGGCAGCGAAGTTGGCCGTCACGTTGGTGGTCGGTGCAACCATGATGTTGCTGATCGGTGTGGCGCCGGCGAGGGCCCAGGTGGCTGGGCCGACCCCGCCGCCGGACATCGAATGCCCTGCGGGGACGAACAAGTACGTCACCCCTCGCGAGGTGAATGTGGAGCGTGGTGGCCTGGTGTTGCCTCCTACGCTGAAGGTCTCACGTCCGCTCTATGTCACTGGCCTTGTGTTGCCGCCCGGACGTCTTCATATCGACAAGTACGTCAGCTGGGATGGATACCTCACGCGCGCTTCTTCCCCCGTTCAACCGCAGGAGCGGTGGGCCATCCGGGTCGGAGGTGTCAGCACCGGCCTCACCGACGACCTCACCGATGGTGTCATCGAGGACACCAAGACAGGGTCGTTGGGCTTCATCGATCAGCCGGGCGGTGTTGTTGAATACGTCCATTCCTCGTTGTATCTCGGTGTGCCGCCCTTCGATACCGACTCGGTCCATCCGTCCGGCTTTTGTTGGACGTTGGATCAACCGTTCGACCTCACCCTCACCAAGTCTGTGGTGCCGTCGTCAGTGGTCAGTGGGGGTTCTGTCACCTACACCGTGGTGGTCACCAATGATGGTCCGGGAACGGCCGGTGCGGGCTGGACCATGACCGATCTGCTCCCTGCGGGTACTACTGCGGTGTCCTCGACGGGTACTGGCGTGGTGTGCGTCAATGGGGTCTCGACCGTTGGTGCATCGACCATTGTGTGTACGGGTAGCGGGCCACTGCTGCCACGGGGATCGGTGAGCATCACCGTGGTCGCCACTGTCACAGGGGCTGGCCCGACACTGAAGAACGTCGCATTCGTGGCGCCCAATCCGTCCGATCCACCGGAAACCAACCCGCTGGGCACGCCGCCAACGTTGGGCACACCAACACAAACAACGCCGACCAACAATGACGGTGAGGCCATCGTGACGCTCAGTCCGGCGCCGCCGAGCTCCACCACCACCACGTCGACCTCCACCACCACCACCACCACCGTGCCCAGTCCCACGAGTAGTTCGGCCCCGACCACGATTGGTGTCCCAACGACGAGCATTACCACGACCTTGCCGAGCGGCGGGACAACGCCCACGCCGCCCGCATTCGCGGTTGCCACCACGTCCACCACGTCCACCACGGTGGTTCTCGTGGCCCCGCCCAGCTCTCCCGCTCCCGGCCCGGGTGCTCCTACGTTGCCTGCTTCGCCCACCACTTCGAGAGCTCAGGGTGTTCCTGACGTTGCCCCCTCGTCCGCTCCTGCGGTTCAGGTATTGGGAACAGAAATCATCAACTCCACCACGGGAGCATTAGCGGTGACAGGTTCCAATGATGTGCGCAACAGCGTGTTGGCGGTGTCACTCATTTCCGTCGGAGTGGCCCTAGTGAGCATCAAGCGCCTTCGTCGCCGCTGAATTCGCCACCCGGAAGGTTCGCGGCACGATGGCTCGACCATTCCCACTCTTCGTGACGTTCTGAGCCCATACGTCCGAATATCAACGTTCTGAGTGACATTTACTGAGCGCATCTGCCGCGCCCGGCAGTGGTGGGGATGAAGCGGTGACCAGGAGTCACGGTGACCGTGGCACTTGTGGATCGTCTGTCCGACGAACTCCCTTGACCAACACAACGGCGGCCTTATAGGGCGGATGCATTGATGCGCCCGAGAGTTGTTCTCAGTGTGGGTCTCGGGCGCATTTTGCGTATGGCAGACCCTAAACGCGCCCGAGAATGGAGCTGAGACCTACTCTCGGGACTGCTAAACCGGAGGCGTGCCCGGTCAGCCATTTGTCATCGGTGTGGCGGGCGGAAGCGGGTCGGGTAAAAGCACGGTGGCCGATCGGGTGATTGCCATGGCCGGCCACGAGCGGGTGTCGGTCATAGCCTTGGATTCGTACTATCGGGACACTCCGGACCTTCCCTTGGAGGAGCGGGCGAAGGTCAATTACGACCATCCGGAAGCGTTTGATTGGGAATTGATGCGCAGCCACCTGGCCACACTTCGCAGAGGCGGGTCAGTGGATGTTCCGCTCTACGAC
>JANYHQ010000680.1 GCA_025358985.1 Acidimicrobiales bacterium | reverse complement strand
ACTTCGAGGCGGAGTCCACATCAGCAAAGGATGGGTCACATGAAGCTTGGAGCTTTCTTCTTCGGTGGAGTGGAAATGACGGACGCCGGGGCCGGTGCCCCGAACCCCATGGACCGCCGCTTCGACAACAAGGCGTGCTGGGACGCCACGCTCAAGTACATCGACGCGGCGGTGGATGCCGAGCGACTGGGCTTTGACAGTTTCTGGACCACCGAGCACCATTTTCAGTACGAGGGCTACGAGGTGATCCCCAACGGCATTCTGGTATCGGCTTGGATTGCAGCGCGCACCCAACATCTGCGTTTGGGTTCGATGTTCAACGTGGTGCCGCAATGGAATCCGCTGCGTTTGGCCGAGGACTTTTCCACACTCCACAACCTCTCCGGTGGTCGGGGCATATTGGGCGTGGGGCGTGGCACGGTGCCCCGCGAATTGCTGCATCTCAACCCGGACCGGGTGTCGGTGGGGTCGGCTGACAATCCCGATCAGGCCGCCGATGACGCCAGCAATCGCGAATGGTTTGAAGAGGCCATGGAAATAGTGCGAAGGGCACTGAATCAGGAGAGTTTCCGCTTTGAGGGCAAGCACTTCCAGATACCGGTGCCGGGCATCCCGGACCGTGGTACCACCGTGTCGGAACTCACGCTGGTTCCCCGGCCGCTGTATCCATTCGAGATCTGGCAGGCCGTCACCAGTCCGCCCACTATTGAGTACGTGCCCAAGGTGGATCACGGTGCAGTGTTCTGGAATCAGCACCCAATGTTCATCAAGCGCATGTGGGATCGCTACGGCGAACTGCATGAGCAGCACCATGCGCAGACGTTGGCGTCGGGTGACAAACGCATGCTGGTGGTAAGCGTACGTATCGAAGACACTCATGAAGAAGCCATGCGTACTGCCCGCAACGGCCACGACGAGTTCTGGAAGTTCCTGGGGCCGTACGGATGGAGCCGTGGATATATGGGGGCCGACGGCAAACCATCCGCTCCCGGCCTGATTCCCACACTGGAAGAGTCCATGAAACAGCAAACCATCCTGTGTGGCACCGCCGAAGAAGTAGCAGCCGGGGTGCAATCGTTCCGGGATCTGCTGGGCGTGGAACACCTCACACTGTTTCCTCATCTCATCGGCGATCCGTATACCAAAGCAGTGGAGCAGATGGAGCGATTCATGGGCGACGTACTGCCGCTTGTGGGATAGGTGCCCGGCTCCACCCACACCACCCAACTCGTGGCCCAAGCCCTGGACCAAGCACTGAACTCGCTCGCTCGGGGCAATCTGCGGTGTATGGATTCCGCCGTGGACGCCATGGCCAATGCTCCGGTGGCACCTCGACAGGACGCGGCATCGTCGATGCTGGTGGGTGAGATGTCGCGTCGTCTGCGCGCCGCGTGGCGCAACGGGTGGCAGCCATCCGACGTAGTGAGTGTGGCCCGCCGCAAATGGGGACCCGTGCACGGTGACATCGTGGCGGCGGCGGTGGCCGATGATGCCAAGCTCGACGCCCAACAGCCAATGCATCCGCAATGGGCAGCCCAACTCGACAGCCTGGAGCCGTGGTGGGAGTTGCGCCACCGCCCCACCCATGCGTGGCTCAACGACGTGGCCTCCATCGTGGGGCTGGGCCGACGAGACCTCATCGAGCGGTGCGTGGAGGTGGTGCATCACCTCAGCCGATTGGTGGTGATGCCGATTCTCATTCCCCCTCCCGGTCCGGGCGCGGCGCTGGCGGCTCGAGGGGGGGCGCTGCCCACTGGTGATCTCGACGTCAAGGTATTGGCCAAAGTGCGGGCGCTGCTGGCCAAAGCGGAATCCACCGACTTCCCCGAAGAGGCCGACTCACTCACGGCCAAGGCCCAGGAGTTCATGACCCGTCACTCCATCGACGCCGCCATGCTCGATGCCCGTGCCAGTATCCACGATGCCCCCGCAGGGCGCCGTATCCATCTCGAGGCTCCGTATGTGGACGCCAAGGCCACCCTGGTGGGGGCAGTGGCGTCGCCAAACCGGTGCCGGGTGGTGTTGGCGCCGGACCTCGGATTTGTCACCCTGTTCGGCTACCCGGGCGATCTGCAGGTGGTGGATGTGTTGTTCACATCGCTGCTGTCCCAGGCCACTATGGCCATGGTGGCTGCCGGTCGCGTGTTGGACCGCGCCGGCACATCCAAGACCCGATCGTTTCGTCACTCTTTTTTGGTGGCCTATGCCAGTCGTATTGCCGAACGCCTGAGTGAAGCGGCGCAGCACTCCGCCCATGAGGCCGAACTGGTGCATGGGCAGTCCATGTTGCCGGTGTTGGTGAAGCGGGAGGAGGCCGTGGAAGAAGCAATGGCAGAGGCCTTTCCCCGGATGAAACGCCGAACCCAGCGCGTCAGCAGCCGGGCTGGTTGGGAGGCTGGCCAACTGGCTGCCGACCTGGCTTCCCTCGGTCCGTGGTCTCAAGTGAAACGTTGAACTACTTAGTTGTTGCCCAGAAGCTCCAACCTCGAGCGTGGCCAGGGACCTTCACACAATTGTTCGTAACGTGACCTTGTCCAGTTTGCCGGTGGGAGTCATCGGCATCACCTCGATCGCCTGTACCGATGCCAACCGCTGATCTGCGTCGGCCTGGGCGCGGTACCACGCCAGAATCAGTTCAGTTGATGGCCCCGTGGGATCAGACAATTCCACCACGGCGGTTGGGACCCACCCGTGAAGCGCATCAGCGGTGGCAATCACCGCTGCCCGGTTCACATTGGGATGACGTAGTAGAGCCTCCTCATATGGGCGAGGAAACACCACATCACCGTCGTACTCGATGCGCTCGCTCCATCGACCAAGCACCGTGATGTTGGCATCGGCGTCCATGGTGCCGGTGTCGCCGGTATGGAGCCACCCGCCCTCCACCGCCTCGGCAGTCCGCTCGGGCAAACCCCAATAGCCCCACATCACCGCACCACGGACCACGATCTCACCGGCACTAGCCGTTGCTACTTCGCGCCCGTCGACACCCATGATCATCACCTCCCTATCGGGCAAAGCCCTACCCACGGCCAAAAACGAAGCAGTGTCAGAAGCAGGTGGCTTCGACGGTGATCCAAGGGCTACGAATCCACCGAGTTCGGACTGGCCGTAGCTCTCACAAAACGGGAGGGACAACTCGGTAGAGAACGCCTGCTTGAGTTCCGGAGGCACCGGCCCTCCCCCGGTGACCACCATGCGCAACGTCGACGGTCGGCGTTCCTGCTGACGGCACCCGTCGAGCAACTCAGCCAAGAGAAACGGGTTGGCAGGAAGATAGGAAACACCACGCGCCTCGATGGTGTCGAGAACGGCCGTGGCGTCCCACTTCGAGCGCAGCCCCACCGTCATTCCGGTGTACATCCCGGGCAGCAAATTCACCACCAGGTGATACGAACTGGCCAACGATGTGGGGGCCAACGACACGTCGTGACGGGTGAGCTCAAGTCGCTCGGCAATGGCTCGGGCGGCCCGCACGGTGGGACCGTGACGCAGTACCGCACCCTTGGGTTTGCCGGTGGAACCCGACGTATACGACAGATGGCCGGGATCATTGCCATCAGGGCGATGGGAGGGCACCGGTCCAGCACCGGCCAGTACATCGCCCCACGCTTGAGCGCCTTCTTGCGGACCGTCCATGCACAGGTAGTGGGCAATCGACGACATCGAGGAGCGGTCACGCTCCACGGCATCGAACAGGTCATGGGTGTACACCAACACCTTGGGTGTGCAGTCGTTGACGTATTGGGCCAACTCCGCCGCCACCAGCACACTGATATGTGCACTTATGGCACCGAGGCGCCATGCTCCCAGCATGGCTGCCACGTAGTCGATGCCGTTGTGAGCCAATAGTCCCACCCGGTCGCCTGGCCCCACTCCTAGAGCACAAAGCCCTCCCGCTGCTCGGTCGGCCAGCGCATCAGCCTCGGCGTAGGTGATCGTGCGGTCTCGATCACTCCACCACACGAACGCGTCGTCGGGCGCACGCCATGCGGCCCGGCGCAGCAGGTCATCGAAGGAGGTGGAGCCGGTGTCTGCGGTCATCCCCCATTTCACCATCGATTTTATCGAGCTATGCCCGATTCAGCGACGTTCACACGGGGTACACATTTCTCGACATGGACGCCGTGCTGCCCCCGACACCACCGACTGCCGCCACCAATGCCTTCGATCGCGGCGTGCGAAGCCTGGATCGGTTCCAACAACGACATCGTCTGAGCGCCTTCGGCTTCGGGGTGATCAAGAAGTTCGGCGATGACAGGGGCGGTCAACTTTCGGCCCTTATTGCGTTCTACGGATTCCTGTCGTTCTTCCCCTTGACCCTCATCGTGATCACCGTCACTTCCTACTTGGCCCGCTCCAGCCCCCAGTTCGCCGAGCAATTGCGAACGTCGACCCTGTCGCAGTTTCCGGTGGTGGGCGCGCAACTGGCCGGCGACGAAGGTGCGCTGCCGGGCAGCGGCGTGGGGCTGGTGGTGGGCACCATTGGGTTGCTGTGGGGGGCATTGGGTGTGACAAATGCTGTCCAGTACGCGTTTTACGAGGTGTGGCACGTTCCGCACAAGGGCCGACCCCCGTTCTTGCTGCGCATCATCCGCAGCGTGATTCTGTTTGCCCTCCTTGGAGCTGGCGTGTTGGCGGCCACCGTGCTGGCCCTACTCGGTACGTTTGTCCACAACTCCAACGTCGCCGGGGGTGTTGGAATCGCTGGCGGAGCGGTGGTGAGTTCGGGGCTGTATCTCGCCGTATTCTGGTTACTCAGTCCCCGTCATTTGGCTCTGCGAACGTTGTGGCCGGGGGCCTTGCTGGCTGGCACGGGGTGGCAACTGCTGCAGATGGTGGGAGTGCGGTTGGTGCAGCACCAATTGCGGCGCTCATCACAGCTCTATGGCGCCATCGGTGCGGCGTTGGGCCTTATCTCGTTCTTGGTGATCGGGTCCCAGGTGATGCTGTACGCCGCTGAACTCACCGTGGTGCGTTTGCATCGTTTGTGGCCCCGCTCGCTGGTACAACCACCGCTCACCGACGCTGATCGACGGGTGTTGGCCATGAAGGCCATGCAAGAGGAGCGCCGACCCGAGGAACAGGTGACTGTGGTGTTCAGCGACACGTGACCCCACACCACCACCCCCCTCTTGAGCGCGGCACGTCGGCACGCCGATTGGCGCCCAAAGTAGTCAAAGTGGGCCCATTCGGATGAAACGGTAACTTTTCGTGGGACTGACTGTGCCGACGTGCCGCGCTCGATCTTGGCTCGGGTCAACCAAGGGGGCGAGTGAAGGCGAAGTCATCGTCGCCACGGCGAAGGGCACGTCCTGCGGTACCCAGGTCGAGTGCTCGCCACGTGTAGGCCTGACGGACCGATTCGTAGCTGGGAGTCAAGGCAGCGGCTGGAGCAGCGCGCCATGTGGGGGCCGGAAGCGTGCTTGGCGTGTGATCAAGGTGCCACCAGTGCCCACCAAGAATGAAATCAGCAGACTCAGCACCTGGGGACGAAATATCTGTCACCGTACAGACCTTCAGTACGCATACAACTCCGCTGGCCATCCGGTTGGCATGGATGATCACCGGCAACGGACCCAGCGTGAACCTGTCGGTGGGGGTGCCCCCTGCCAGCGAATGGCGGAATGGCTTTGCCTCTGCCACCCACTGAGTGGCGTCACCCATCAACAGCGATTTGGCCAGTTCCTTCAAAGGGGTGACTGCTGCGCTGTCGTTGCTCATCATGTTCACCACGACGCCAGCTTTGGGGTCGAACCACACCATCGCGGACGTTGGCCGGACGCGCACTCTCGCCGTGATGCCTTTTCTGAGTGGAAACGGTTCACCACTGGCTATCGGAACTTGTTCCGAATGCTCCGTTAGCGAAACTGGCACGGCACGGACCGTGACAAATTCTTGAGGGTGCTCGGTGGAACCGAACACCAGCATCGTTACGCCTCTCCTGTCTGTGGTGGGAGCAATTGGAGGACCTCCCTGGTGAGACTCTTGCCAACTGGGGTCGGGAGAGGCGTAGCCGGCCCGAATGAAATCTGGTTTGGGTACAAATCCTGCAGCCACTCCGTGTACCTGCTCAACCGACAGCCCCCGGCTCTCCATGAACACGTTGTGACCCTGCTCACGCCAGTGAGCCTTGACCCTTTCCTCTCCCATGTCTGAAACTTGGGCGTGGGCCGCGGCGAACCATGCTTCGTCCGCCATGTGGGCGGAGTGATCGGTAATCAACCCGAGTTCAGGCTCCACGAATTGTTGAACCTCATCGCCGATGGTGATCTGTACGCTTATCGAGTACCCGGAACTGAATGTCTGGACCAACGGGCCGTGAATTCGCATTGGAATGGGCCCTGTGGCCTGCGCCGAAACCAGTACCCACGGCTGGGGCAATTGCTGTGACCAGAGCAGATAACTACCCGACCCCGACCGCCGGTGATGGTGCGCTCTCCAATCCAGGCCCCCAACCACTAGTACGGCGACTGCGCTCATGGAGAGCGCCCCGGTCCAAAGCCATCGTTGCGCCGGTCGCACATCACGCTGAACGCGCTTGCCCGGACCCACCGAGCCCACAAGTTCATCGAAGGCGATCTCCGGCGGCGCGCCCTCCCCAATGGCACTGATCGGTAATTGACCCCGGGCCCCGGTAATTACCCGGGCGCGGCCCTCGGGTATCCCGTGGGCCACCAGCACCGAGGCAGCTACACGGCGCTCACCACGTGAGCGGTCCATCAATAACGGAGCCACCAAGGCCGCAACCGGGTCGAAATGCTCCCCTTCGCCACGAAATGCTGCGGTTGCCGCCGTCACAATTGCGTCGTTCGAAGCAGACAGACCGCCTTCCAGGGCGAGCGCCACCGCCTGGACCAATGCCCCGTAATGTTCCCATGGCTGGCGCCACGACTCGTACATCGAGGCAAGAGTCAATCAGGCGGGCGTGACCTTGTGATCCACATCTTCAGGGTCATCTTCAGGGTCATCTTCACCGTCATCAGCAAACGTCTGGTGGTGTTCCGGAGTGACTCGCTTACGGGCGGCATCGATCACCTCGGTTACATGGCGGTCTTCGGCTTCGAGTTCCGCGATCTTCTCTTCGATGTCCTTCTCCGGTGTGGTCATGCTCCCCTTCTACCCCCTCCCGGAACACTCAACCGCATTCGACCGCATTCAACCGCATTCGACCGCAGTATGGCTTCGGCGCGATCATGCCCACGGGCATCACCGTGCCCGTGAGAACATCGAACGGAGAAAGCCATGACACAGGTCGGCATGAGTGATGAGGTCCGCGAGCTGCGGGCTCGAATGAAAGACTTCATCGACAACGTGGTCTTCAAGGCCGAACCGGAACTCGAACGCCAGTCCGAGCACGGTTTCCATCCCGATACCGGCCTGCCGCTGGCGCTCTACGAAGCGGCCAAGGCTAGGGGCGAAGAGACATCCATTGGGGTGCGGGGACCGGGTGATGCGGCTAGTCGTCGTTCCACCGGGGTGATGGCCGAATTGAAGGCCGAGGCCAAAAGCAGGGGGCTCTGGGCGCTGGGACACCCGGCCGACATTGGTGGCGGTGGACTGCCGTTCATGGACTTCGTGTTTCTCAATGAGATAATCGGCCGTTCCGAGTACGGGCAGGTGGCGGTGGGCTCGGTGAGTATGCAGGACTCGATCATGATGAACCTGTACGCCAGCACCGAACAGCGTGAACGCTTCTTGAAGCCATTGGTGAACGGGGATGTGTATCCGTCGGTGGGTCTCACCGAGCCGGAGGTGGCCGGCAGTGATCCCACCCGGATGCAGGCCACGGCGTATCTCGACGGAGATGAATGGGTCATCAACGGCCACAAGTGGTTTACCTCCGGGGCGTCTAGGGCCGCGTTCACCACCGTGTTTGCCAAAACAGAACCGGATGCCGAGAAGCATATGCAGTTCAGTTCCATCATCGTTCCCACCGACACGCCCGGCTATCACTTCGTCCGCAACATCCCGGTCAGCGATTACGTCGCGACCTACGCGACCGATCTGGTCCGCGCCTCGCGCCCGAAGACGCCGCAAGCTCCGAAGTTCGTCAACGATTTTGTAACGTGGGGCGCAGGCACCCGCGCGGCGCAATTCCTCGTGCTGG
>JANYHQ010000666.1 GCA_025358985.1 Acidimicrobiales bacterium | reverse complement strand
CGCTTGGCGGAGCGCCTGGATGTCCTTTGCTGATGCCATTGCTCTCTGCTGTTCTGTTGGTGGGGTGGGAACTCGCCCAAGGGCGTTGCTGAAGGGTCTCAGCCCTTTGCGGGGGCCTCGGTTGAAGCCTCTACTGGGGCCTCGGCTGGGGCTTCGGCCACGATGGCGGGTACTGCAACCGCATCCTCAGCCACGGGAGCAGAGTCGGCTGCTGCCTTGGCGGCCTGGAGGCGGGCCTCACGCTCTTGCTGGGCCATGGCGGCTTGGCGACGGGCTTGGGCCTGCTGTTCGTTGCGGGCGGCTTCCACTGCGGGATCATCCGGCAGTTCGGGAGCAGTGATGATGACCCCACCCTGAGGACGTCCCTTGCGGGCGGCGATGATACGACCCTCATCCACAGCATCAGCGATGACGCGGCACAACAGGTTGCCTGATCGGATGGCGTCGTCGTTGCCGGGGATGATGTACTGAATAACGTCGGGATCGCAGTTGGTGTCAACCACGGCAACCACCGGCATACCGAGCTTGTTGGCCTCAGTTACGGCGATGTGCTCTTTTTTGGTGTCGATGACGAAGATGGCGTCTGGCAACTTGTTCATGCCTCGGATACCTCCGAGGTTGCGCTGCAGCTTGTCCAACTCCCGCGTGAGGATGAGCGCTTCCTTCTTGGGCATGGCCTCGAAGTCGCCGGCGAGCTTCATACGCTCGTACTCCTGCATCTTCTTCACCCGACCATGAATGGTTTGGAAATTGGTAAGCATGCCGCCCAACCACCGCTCGTTGATGTATGGCATGCCGCACCGCATGGCGTAGTTGGCCACCGGATCCTGCGTTTGCTTCTTGGTGCCTACGAACAGCACCGTGCCGCCCTCGCCCACCAGGTCACGGATGTAGGTGTATGCCGTCTCGATACGAGTCAACGTCTGGTTGAGATCGATGATGTAGATGCCGTTGCGCTCACCGAAGATGAATCGCTTCATCTTGGGGTTCCAGCGGCGGGTCTGGTGTCCGAAATGGACGCCGGCCTCGAGCAGCTGGCGCATGCTGACAACAGGCGCAGTGGTAGTAGCCATGAGGTGCTCCTCTCCAACGGTTGGTGTAGCTGGTCGGAGACACCCGAAGCGCCCTGCGGACAGGGACGACCGTTGGATCGGGTGGATCCGGCTCCGGCACACGCCGGGGCCCGGTGAGCGTAGCTGCCTCGGCGCCCCTGCGAGACCCGTCATTTCGTGAGTCGGACCCAGCCCTTGGCCAACAAGAGATTGGGGTCGATGTACTCGTTGCCCACCCGGGCCCCGAAATGGATCCGCCCAGCGGTGGTACCCACCTGCTGCCCAGCCACCACCTGTTGCCCGGTGGCCACCGTGATCGACGCCAGTTGACCCATGGTGGTGCGGACACCATCGGCGTGGCGCACCACCACGAACAATTGACCGCCCACTTGCCCGGCGAAGCTCACCACCCCATCGGCGGGCGACACCACAGCACTGCCGGCCGGCGACGCCAGATCGATGCCCCGGTTGCCCGGGCCATATGGATTGCTCGGAGGCCGATAGGGGTCTACCACCACACCGTCTACCGGTAGTTGGTAGGCCACACGTGGAGTGGTGGTGACCGGCGGACCAGCGGCCGTGGCGCTCGGGACCGGGGCCGCACCCACAACCATCAGCAAACACACCATTGCAATACTTTGGACGGCGCGTTTCGCGCTCATAGCTCCCCCTTCGGGACTCAGCAGCAACACAAGGCGGGGGAAGCGCTCGGCGGAGCAGATGCTCAGCGGTTAGGGGCGGTTAGGGGGCGGGTGGGGTACCCATCCGGGAGCGAAGTTGCAGTACTGCGCGTGTGTGGATCTGACAGACCCGACTCTCGGTGACTCCGAGAACCTCTCCTATATCGGCCAATGTCATGTTCTCGTAGTAGTAGAGCGTGAGAACGATCTTCTCGCGCTCCGGCATACGGTTGATGGCCGATGCCAACGACTGCCGCAACTCCTCCACCTCGTACAGACCCATAGGACCTTCCCCACGATCGGGAATGGTCTCGGCCAAGGTGGTGGACTCGCCCCGGTCGGAGTTGCGGGGGAACATGTCGTCGAGGGCCACCACACCTACGAACGACACCTGGGTGAACACCAGTTGCAGTTCATGCTCGGTCATGTCGAGCGCTTTGGCCATCTCGGAATCGGTGGGCGCCCGGCCCAGATCGGACTCCAGCGACCCGAATGCTGTTTCAATAGCTCTCGCCTTGGCCCGCACCGAGCGCGGCACCCAATCGATGGAGCGCAACTCGTCGATGATAGCGCCACGTACCCGGCGGATGGCGTACGTCTCGAATTTCACGCCCCGGTCCATTTCGAACTTGTCGATGGCATCGATAAGGCCGAAGATGCCGTAACTCACCAGATCGGACTGCTCGACGTTCTGGGGCAGACCGACCGATACCCGCGACGCCACATATTTAACCAAGGCCGAATAATGGAGAATGAGCCGATCTCGCGCCTCCAGGGAACCAGACTCCTTATAGGAGTTCCACAGTTCCGTGGGGACTAGGGACTCGTCGGCCTCAGTGGTCACGGGAATGGTGTCCGTCTTTCGGTGGATGGCGGATGGGGAAGGGTAGCCCGATGTGCGCACGAAGCGGGTATCTACCGCCCCATGCTCGTTGATTGGGCCCACCTTGTGCACATCCCGGTCCGTCACGCCCGTGGATGAGATGCATCGTAGACAGTCCGTAGGCGATCCTTGGTCAC
>JANYHQ010000664.1 GCA_025358985.1 Acidimicrobiales bacterium | reverse complement strand
GGTGTTGACCATCGGCACGATGATGGCCTCAGCGCCAGCGTCGAGGAACTTGGCGATGATTCCGGGCTCGTTCCAGGGTGTTCTCACGACTGGTCTTGAGCCGCCGAGCAGTACCGCTTGGATCATGGCGATGCTGACCTGGTAATCGAGTGCGCCGTGCTGGTTGTCGAGGCACACGTAGTCGAACCCTGTGCGAGCAGCGAGTTCGGCCGACACGGCCGACGGAATGCTCAACCAAGCACCAATCGTTGAGTCACCGCTGGACCACTGGGAGCGAAGTGTCGTCATGTGAAGCTGATTCTGACAGACCCACGAACACAAACCGGTCTTGGTACGTATCCAAGATCATGTATCTGGTGGCCGCACATGCGCTCTACATGTCAACGGATCAAAAGCCATGGGGGGATACCGAATGAGAGCGAGCAATGTGCACGGCCGAGGGACCATTGCAGTGATGCTGCTGGCCGTGTTCCTCATCGCTAATGCCGTGATGCTGGCGCCGTTGGCCTACGTGAACAACACAGCCCGTACGAATCAAAACTCCACGAAGCGGTAGCCACTCGGTGCGCCGAACGTAGTTGCATCCTTCACCTCTCGTTCATCAGGCCGACTCACCCAGGCAACCTTGTGGTACCAACATGAATAGGACATGGCACCGCCTCTGAGCACCATTTGCGTCCCATCGGCTGTCGGGCACCGAGCGGCGGTGATCGACACGGCATTGCGGGACATGGTGGTGCTCGACACCTCCGTCCTGGTGGCTGATCCTGCGGTGATCCACCGCTTGGGCGGTTGCCATATCGTGGTGCCCCTAGTAGTGATCGAGGAACTCGACGGCCACAAAGTACGCCGCGACGATGTGGGTCGGGCCGCTCGAGAAGCGCTGCGTCAACTGGAGCGCATCAGAGTCGACAACGGCGGCACCATCGCCACTGCATCGCCGCTCCCGAACGGGTCGACCATTCGGGTGGAGATGAATGGTGTACATCACGAGTTGATCGATGCCAGTGGTTTGGATGTACGCAAGAACGACAACCGGATTCTGGCCGCTTGTTTGGGACTGCGTGATGCAGCACCGTATGGATCATCGCCAGTAAGACTCGTCAGCAACGACACTGCACTGCGGATCAAGGCCTCACAGTTGGGGTTGGTGGCGTGTGAATACGTAGCCGTTGACGCGCAGGCGTTGGATGCCGGTACTGCGGTTTGGCGCAGTGCTGAGGTCGGTGAGGACGTCATGGCTGATGTGTGCAGCGCCGGGGGTGCAGCAGATGTCGAGCGAGTGCCGGAATTGCAACAGTTGGAGGCCAACGCCTTTGCTGTGCTGCGTTCCGGAACGGCGTCGGTGCTGGTGCGCAGACGAGGCCACGCACTGGAGGAACTGCCCCGTTCACTCGAAGCATTCGGCCTGCGCCCTCGTTCGAAAGAACAGCGTGCTGCGCTGTCGTTGTTGTTGGACCCCGAGATTTCGCTGGTGGCATTGGATGGAGTAGCCGGTACCGGCAAGACCGTTCTGGCCTTGGCTGCGGGGTTGGAGCAGGTGGTGGAGCGACGACCGCTCTACGAGCGGGTCTCGGTGTACCGACCGGTGGTGTCTGTGGCCAACGCTGATCTGGGATATTTACCCGGCTCGATGGAGGAAAAGCTCGAGCCGTGGATGACTGCCATCGTGGATGCGGTGGCAGCGCTCTCCGACGAGCGCAGTCATCGAGCCGCCCAACGCACTATTGATGAACTGGTGCAACGAGGTCAATTGACGTTGGACTCGGTGACCTATCTTCGAGGCCGTACTTTGCATTCGAGCTTCGTAGTGGTGGACGAGGCCCAAAACCTCGAGCTTTCCACAGTGAAAACCATTCTCACCCGGGCGGGGGTAGGAACCAAGATCGTGTTCTGCGGTGACCGGGATCAGATCGACGCGCCCTATCTGTCACGCGACAACAACGGACTGGCACTGCTGTTGGATCGCTTTCGAGGACAGGAGTGCTTCGGTGGGATCCGCCTCGTGGCGGGGGAGCGGTCCGATCTTGCGGCACTGGCGGCGTCACTGCTCTCTTGAGGACTTCGTCTGGGATGAAATTGGCCCACTGATCACGAACGGTTCAGCTGACGGCCATATCAAGCTGGTTCAGTGAGTTGCGTGACTACGCTCGCGTTCATGAGTCCGATGGTGGATCGGCAGGCAGCAATGGCCAAGGCATCGGATGGGTTACATCCAGTGTTCGCCGCATCGGCAGCGGCAGCCATGCAACGCCTCGACGAAGTGCTGGCCCGTCACTCGCGCGTCGAGTTGGAGCAGGAGGTGGCGGTTGGTGCTGATGGAACTCCCACCATGTGGGTGGGTGCGTTGGTGGAGGAGGCCATTGTGGAAGTGGCCTTGGAGCATGGTGTGAATGTGCTCTCCGAGGAGATCGGGTTCATTGACCGTCGCTCCCCCTACACGTTGGTGGTGGACCCCGTCGACGGATCGGCCAACGCCGCAGCCAATGTTCCTCTTGCCTGTTTCAGCGCCGCATTGGCCGAGGACGAGCGGTTCATCCAGGCCTCCACCGTATGGTTTGCCACTGGTCAGTGTTGGGCTGGCACTGCGGACGGAAGGGTACAAATTGGGGGTCCATGGCGGACCACCGGGCGCACTGAAATCGAGGGCGCTGCAATATCTCTCCTGAGACCTCATGCCCAAAATCGTGATGCCTGGTGGCGAGTGGCGGATCGTGCTGC
>JANYHQ010000639.1 GCA_025358985.1 Acidimicrobiales bacterium | reverse complement strand
CGACGGTGGCGTGACTCGGTCGTTGGAGCCAACCAACACCAACGCCGGGATGGTGACGGTGGGCAGCACTCCCCGGGCATCGTGACGGATGAGCGGCACCACCGACGCCGCCGTCGCGGCCGGGTCCATGGTGCTCACGATGTGACGTACCTGCTCCACCCATACCGGGGCCGGTCGAGCGCCGAAGGTGAAGCGCACCATGCAGTATCCCAAGTCTCCCGGTGCCGTCCATGAAGTGAGGGCAGCCACACCCGGACGCTGGGCCACGCGCTGTACCAACGAGCGTACGAATGGTGCCAAGGTGGCCCCCACCACATCGGTCGCCGCAGTGGACAGAAACACCAACCCGGCAACGCGGTCCTTCAACACCTCGGGATGATTGCCGCAGAAACGCATCAAGGCCATACCCCCCATGGAATGGCCCACCACCACCGCCCCTCGTAGGTCCAACTGCTCCAATACCTCGCTGAGGTCACGGGCCAGCACCTCCAGCCCGTAGCCGTCGCGTCCGGCTGTGGAGGTGCCATGACCACGCCAGTCCAATGCCACCACCCGGAATTGCTCCCCCATGGCGTCAAGGGCCTGATGCCATACCCGGGTGGACAGCGTGACGCCATGGAGCAGCACGATGGGGGTGGCTCCCACCGGCCCGCGTTCCACCACATGCACGATGGCGCCATCGCTCATGGTGAGCATCCTCTGACGGGCATCGGAGGGGTCGCTGAGGGTGGCCGCCACTTGGGCCTGACGACGGGTGGTACCCGTGCGACGCCGGTCATTGAACGCCACGCCGGAAGTGGCGGCGACACCGGCGGCGGCCAACGTGGCCACTATTGCCCCGGTGATGGTGATCTTGCGACTGGTACTCATGAGCGACCCTCCCGGTGGACCCGTGGCACCCGGTGAGAGATGCCACACGTGATTTCGTAGGCGATGGTGTCGAGGCGGTTGGCCCACTCCCAAGCGGTGACTGACTCACTGCCCTGGTTACCGAGCAGCACCACCGGCTGACCAGCAACCACCGGCGGCGGGTCGGTGCCAACCGGTCCACAGTCGACCATCAACTGGTCCATGGTGACACGTCCAACCATGGGTCGACGGTACCCCCCGATGAGCACCGACCCTCCCACCGATGACAGACGCCGGGGCACCCCGTCGGCGTACCCCACGGGAATGGTGGCCACCCACGAATCTTCACTGAAGCGGTGCTGTAATCCGTAGCTGATCCGCTCACCGGCGGCCACCACCTTCACGTGGCTCACTGCGCTGATGAACTCGAGGGCAGGACGAAGTTGCACGGCGTATGAAGCGGCCGCCAGACCAGCATCCGGGTCCTGACCGTAGATGGCGATGCCACAGCGGACCATGTCCAGCCGCGCCGATGGGTGCGCCAACGCTCCCGCCGAGTTGGCTGCATGCACAATACCCGGACGTATCCCTGCACTGATAAGTGCACGTACGGACTGGTCCAGTATGAGCAACTGACCGCCTGTGTACGTATCATCAGGAACGTCGGCCATGGCCAGATGGGTGCACACACCACCGAGGCTCAGCGACCGCTGCGCCACTATGGATGCCGCCATGGCGAGGATCTCGGCCGGCTGGGCACCCACGCGATGCATTCCGGTGTCCACCTTCAGATGCACTTCACACGGCGGAGAACGATCAGGGTCAGCAATCGCCGTGGCCGCCGCAGACAGTCGGGCGATGCATCCGGCCGAGTACACGGTGGGCACGATGGCGTGTACCACCACCAGGTCCTCGGATCCCGGGGGTGGTTCGCTGAGTAACAGGATGGGTCCACTCACACCGGCCTGACGTAACTCCACGGCCTCCTCCACCAGCGCCACCGCCAGCCACGTGGCACCACCGCGTTGCGCCGCCTGAGCCACCGCCACCGCTCCATGGCCGTACCCGTCCGCCTTGACCACGGCACAAAACTCACGAGTACCAGCCAGGGCACGTAAGTGCTGCACATTGTGGGTGATGGCGGCCGTATCCACGTACACCATCGTTGGCCGAACGGGGGTCACGATTCGCTACCAGTGTGATACTCGGCTAGTTCGGTGAGTACGCCGGCAACCAGTTCGGGAAGATCACCGGCCACCAACCCGGCCGCCAACCCACGAGTGGCGGCCGTACCGTGGAGCCACGCCCCACATGCCGCCGCCGCCTGCGGAGTAAGCCCTCGGGCCAACAACGCACCGATGACCCCGGCCAGCACATCACCAGTGCCGGCGGTGGCCAGTCGTTGATCCCCAACGGTGATGACGTCCACCCATCCGTCAGGTGAGGCCACCAGCGTGGTGGGGCCCTTGAGCAGCACCACGGCACCGGTGGCAGCAGCCAGTCGACGTACCTCGTCGAAACGGTCGTCGCCGGGGAGATGCCCTGTAAGCATACGAAATTCACCATCGTGCGGAGTGAGCACCGTGGAGTGGGCGGGGCGACCGGCCAAACCGCGGATTGCGGCATCCAGGTCGGCCGACTGGGCCCGGCCGGTGGCGGCTACAGAACTGGGAGTGGCCCCCATACGGCGTGCCGCCGCCTGCAACACGGCCCGCTGTCCGGGGAGCAGATCCCCAGCGGTGGCATCTGCCGATGGTCCGCGATCAGCTGGAAGTCCGCCACCAGTTCCCGAACCAGCAAGCGCGCGTACCATTGCACGAGGGTCCTCCTCATTAGGTCCCGGCGCCAGTGCCGCCAACGCATCGGCGTCCACCACAACTGGCAACTGGGTCCGGGTGAGCACCTGGCGGATGGAGGCTCGAGTGGTGCGCACTCGTCCAAGACCCGGACCGATGACGATGGCGGCGCATCGTTGTGCAATCGCCAACGCTGGCCCTGACCAGTGCTCGGCAGGGATGGCTGCGCCCACTGCTTCGCCGGCCGGAATCATCTGTCCCGGTACTGCCAACCGCACCATTCCGGAGCCGGCCCGGAGTGCGCCGGCCGACACCAGCAGCGGGGCGCCACTCATACCTGGCGAGCCGGCGATGACCAGCACGGCTGCGTCCCATTTGTGAGCATCGCGTGGACGACTGCCGATATGGAGCGCCACATCACTGCGTTCAATGACCCCCGCTCGCGCCGACGCCGCGGCATCAAGGCCGATGTCGGCCACAACTACCCGTCCGGCCAGCTGCGGACCCCGGCCCAATAACAGCCCCGGCTTCAATGCCGCAAAGGTCACCGTAACATCTGCGCGCATAGGAGCTGACCCCTCGCTCACCACGCCGGTGAGGCCGTCCAGCCCGGACGGCAGGTCAACCGCCAACACCAATGCTTCTCCGGGGTCCGGCGCCACGAACGATCCATGAAAACCGGTACCGAATGCCCCGTCGATGACCAGGTCACAGCGAGGGACCCGCGACGGCAACGCGGCGTCACGGGAGTGGTCGTTGGTGTGGGAGACGGCCAATACTTCGGTTCGCACTCCCCTGCGATCGAGGAGTTCAGCGGCCATCCGAGCGTCGGCACCATTGTTCCCCGGGCCCGCCAACACAAACACTCGCTTGCCATACGTGCCCCCCAGCATGCCCACCGCCTCGCGGGCCAGCGCCTGTGCGGCACTTCGCACCAGGACGTGAAGGGGATGAGGAGCAGCGGCGTCCACCGCCCGCATCTCTTCTGGGCTGAGGACAGGGATCACAGGTTGATTCTTGCGCAGGCCGTCCGACCGGGATGACTACTACCGCTATTCGCGTGTTACTCGGCGAGACCCTCGGCCACCACGATGGCGATGGCCACCGTCTCGGTGTGGGTGAG
>JANYHQ010000622.1 GCA_025358985.1 Acidimicrobiales bacterium | reverse complement strand
AACCGCGGTTTTGTCCTTGTCGACTTTGACGCTGGTGAGTAGTGCCGCCAGGTACTCAGCCGGGTAATTGGCCTTGAGCCACGCCGTCTGGTAGCTGACGAACCCGTACCCGAAACTGTGGCTCTTGTTGAACGCGTAGTCGGCGAACGGCTCGATGATGTCGAAAATCTTGGTGCCCAGGGCGGCGCCGTAGCCGGTGGCCTCTCACCCGGCCACGAACTTTCCTCGTTCTTTGGCCATGATCTCGCGGACCTTCTTGCCTGCTGCCTTGCGCAGGTTGTCCGCTTCTTCCAGGGAGTATCCGGCAAATTTTTGCGCCACTCGCATCATGGATTCCTGATAGATCATCAGGCCCTGGGTGTCGCCCAGGAGGGCCTCGGCATCAGGATGGAAATACTCGATGGGCTTACGGCCGTTCTTGCGATCGGCGTAGTCGTTGTGCATGTTGGCGGCCATCGGTCCGGGGCGGTACAGCGCCACCAAGGCGGCAACGTCATCGAAGGACGTGGGCGCCAGAGAACGGATGAGTGAGCGCATGGGTCCGCCCTCGAGTTGGAACACCCCGATCGAGTCACCCCGGCGCAGCAGTTCGTAGGTACGCTCGTCTTTCAGGTCGACATTGTCGATATCGGGACGGGTGCCGGTGGTGGCTTCGATGAGTACCAGGGCACGATCGATGACACTGAGGTTACGTAGCCCCAGGAAGTCCATCTTCAGCAGACCAAGATCCTCCACGCCGTGCATTTCGTACTGCGTGACGATGGGGGCGTCTTCGGGCTTGCCGCCAGGCTCGGGTTTGCGCTGGATGGGGAGATAGTCGGTGAGCGGACGCCGGGTGATGACCACTGCGGCGGCATGGATGCCATCGCCACGACGAAGCCCTTCCAGCCCTTTGGCCACGTCCACTACGCGCTTGACGTCCGGATCGGTGGCGTACATGTTGCGGAGTTCGACCGCCGTTTTGTACCCGTCCAGATACTTTGGGTGTTCTTCTAAGCACGCATACAACGGGGTATCGCGGCCCATCACCAGGGGTGGCATGGCCTTGGCCACTCGGTCGCCCACCGCGTAGGGGTAGCCGAGCACCCGGGCCGCATCGCGCACTGCAGCACGGGCTTTGATGGTGGAGAACGTAACGATTTGGGCCACCTTGTCCCAGCCATAGCGCTCTGCTGCGTACTTGATCATGTCGGAGCGGTAACGCTCATCGAAGTCCATGTCGATGTCGGGCATCTGTTTGCGACCGGGATTGAGGAAACGCTCGAACAACAAGTCGTAGCGGATGGGGTCGAGGTCAACAATCCGTAGGCAGTACGACACTGCGCTGCCAGCGGCACTGCCTCGTCCAGGCCCCACCCTGATGCCGTGATCCTTGGCGTACTTGATGAGGTCCCACACCACGAGGAAGTAGGCGGAAAAGCCCATGTCGCCAATGACCCGTAGTTCAAAATCGATACGGTCCATGACATCGGCCGTGAGTGGCATGGGATAACGCTGGGCGGCGCCCTCGTACACGAGGTGGCGAAGGTACCCGGACTGGGTATCAAATCCCTCGGGCAGTTCGAAATCGGGCAGTTCGGCGTTGCCGAACTCAATCTCCACTTTGCATCGCTCGGCCACCCACAGCGTGTTGTCGCACGCCGACTCCCAGTGCCGGAACAGTTGACGCATCTCGACGGCACTCTTGAGGTAGTGCTCGTTGCCGTGGAACTTGAATCGCTTGGGATCGTCGATGAGCGAACCCGTTTGTACACAGAGCAAAGCGTCGTGGGCCAGTGCGTCTTCGCGGTGCGTGTAATGACTGTCGTTGGTGGCCAAGAGCGGCGCCCGCAGCTTCCGGGCGATCTCGATGAGCTGAGGGTTGGTGCGTTGTTGCTCGGGGATGCCGTGATCTTGGAGTTCTACGAACAGGTTGTCCTGACCGAAGATGTCCTGCAGCCGAGCGGCTCGTTCCAGTGCCAAACGCTCGTCATTGGCCAACAACGCCTGAAGCACCACGCCACCCAGGCAGCCAGTGGTGGCGATGAGACCTTCGTGGTGCTTTTCGAACAGCTCCCAATCCATGCGCGGCTTGTAGTAGTAACCCTCCAGAAAAGCCAGACTGGACAACTGCATGATGTTGCGATAACCGGTATCATTCTCAGCCAGCAGCGTGAGGTGGTAGTAGAGCTTGTCGCCTGCGTCTCCGCCTCCACCATCGTCTTCCACTTTGCCGCTGCGCCGGGGCCGCTCGTAGCGGCTGTTGGCCGCCATATAGGCCTCCGTGCCAATGATGGGCGTGATGCCCTGCGCCCGACACGCCCGATAGAAGTCCAGAACCCCATACATGTTGCCGTGATCAGTGATGCCAATGGCGGGCTGCCCATCGCGTTTGGCGGCCGCTACTACTTCGTCGATACGGGCGGCCCCGTCGAGCATGGAGAATTCCGTGTGGACGTGGAGATGGGCGAAAGAACCGCTCATCCGAAGGGGTTCACAGGTACGTGCCGGGGCGAGCGGGCGGGCTGCCACCGTCACTTGACTCGGGCGCGTGACCCCCGGGCCCAATTTGGCGCATCTGCTGCAGTTGGGCTTGCGCCGCCATCTGTTGGGCGAAGAGCGTGGCCTGGATGCCGTGAAACAACCCCTCCAACCATCCCACCAACTGGGCCTGCGCTACTCGCAGCTCTGCTTCAGAGGGAACTTCCTGATCGTCGAACGGCAAGGCCAACGATTGCAGCTCCGTACGTAGATCGGGTGACAGCGCCGTAGACAGTTCCTTGACCGACGTTTGATAGATCTCACGAAGACGAACCCGACTGCGGTCGTCCAACGGGGCCTGGCGGACCTCTTCCAGCAACTGTTTGATCATGGACCCGATACGCATGACCTTGCCCGG
>JANYHQ010000603.1 GCA_025358985.1 Acidimicrobiales bacterium | reverse complement strand
GAAGGGTCTCCATCACCGCCCTTCGATCGCCATTGGCCAGAGGTTGCGCCAGCGACGAGTCAAGCCGTGCGATGTCCCAGATCGATCCAAGCGGCTGGGGAGTGATCAGATCGTCGCACGCCCCCAAGAGCGTGTTGGCTCCGCCGCGAGAGTTGTTCAGAAATTGGCGGACGGGTGCGCTTTTCCCAATCCCAGCCTCACCTCGAACCAGAATCACGCGGCCGCCGGAAGTTTGCATGTCGTCGACGAGCCCGGAGAGTTTCGCCAACTCGGCATCGCGCTCAAGGATCATGTGGGTCGAACCTCCAGTTGCTGCATAAGCGTCCCTGTTGCGAAGAGAACACCGCGCAAATATGCGTAGCCAAACAGAAGATCTAGGTAGTCAACCCTCATGACCTGGCTTGACCGCGACGTTACGTTCGACCTTGTCAGAACAAGCCCTGAGGAGGCAGCAAGTGTCACTGTTCATGGATGTCCACCACATCGAAGGTGGTGTCTCTATCAGCGATGTCGCCGAGGCCCATCGGAAGGACCTAGCGACCCAAGCGAAGTACGGCGTGTCCTATCTCCGGTACTGGGTTGACGAAAAGGCCGGAAAAATCTTCTGTCTCGTTGAAGCCGAGACAGCGGACGACGCCCGAGCCGTGCACCACGAAGCGCATGGTCTCGTCGCTGACGCAATTTACCCCGTCAGCGAACACTCCTGAAATAGCCGCAATCCCCGAACAAAGCAAAAACAAAACCCGCCAGAAGACCAACAATGAAAGGACAAAGAATGAAGAAGACCATCACCGTGATGGCAATGACAGCAGCGTTGATGTTGTCAACCACATCGGGCGCATTAGCCGTTCGCCAACACACCGACCATCACTCCGAAGACAATGACACGCAAGCAAATGTATCGAGAGAACTGGCAAAACTGAAGCGCGAAACCGCCGAGAACCGAAGGCTCTCGCATGCCCTGGATGACGGGTACGAGGCGTTCGCTATCCCACCTGAGGTGGGGGGTACCCCAACTGCGGGTCTCGGACTTGTGGGTAACCCAACGTGTTTCGACAGTGCAGCTGGCGGAATGGGAGTCCACTACGTCAAGGGGATCGATGGCAACGTGGACGCAACGGATCCCGAGGCCATGGTGTACGAGATCAAGGCAGGCGGCCGCCTCAAGCTCGTTGGGGTTGAGTACATCGTTCCGGAGAATCTCGTAGACCCTGCCAACCCGCCAAACCTGTTTGGTCAAGCATTCCACCATCACGAATTCCTGCCGGTGTACGTGCTCCATGTGTGGATCTGGAAGGACAACCCGAGCGGGCTGTTCGCAGACTTCAATCCGACAGTGAGAGCGTGTCCTGCGCCCGTGTCCTGAGCATCGGAGTAACCGGCTGTTCACGTGGAAGCGGACACTGCCCGAGTGCGGGCGGCCAGATTGTTGAGTTGGTCGCGCAGGGCGGTGAGTGTGTCGGCGTCCAACCCTGTGGTCTCCTCGACGCAGCGTTGGGCGTTGCTGGCATGGGGCTGGATTCGTCGACCCTCATCGGTGATCGTCACGTGCAGTATTCGCTCATCGTGGATGCCGCGCCTGCGGGTCACGAGGCCTGCTCGTTCTAGCCGCTTGAGCATTGGTGAAAGTGTGCCCGAGTCGAGATGCAGCGCCGCTGCTAGTTCACGCAACGTTGTGGTGTCGAGTTCCCACAGCACAAGCATCACGGTGTACTGGGTGTACGTGAGCCCGATCTCGTCGAGTAGCGGGCGATAGCAATTTGTGACCGCACGCGTTGCGTTGTAGAGAGCGACACAGAGTTGATGCTCGAGCCGTAGGTTCTCGTCGGTTGCCACTGTTACAGAATACTTTGCGGTTGACTGACAGGCCGCTATTCCCGAGTCGCATCAGTGCGCTAAAACCTCGTTCTTGAGACCGAAGTTCATCATCATGATCGCATCGTGGTCGGCCTGGCTTACATCATTCTTCATCAACGCCTTGGAGATATCGTCGAGCACTTCGAGGAACTCCTCGTGGTTGATGTTCATCCCCGTATGGGCGGTGTGCATGTTCATGCCCGTATAGGTCTCGCTGCCCCCGGTCACCGAACACAGCAACTCGGTGACGAGTGTGATCAGTTCATCGTCGCTCTTGGGCGAACTGCCGTAGCGCCGTTCGAGCACCGGATTGGCGTGGTGCAGGGCCAGAATGTCGGTGGCGATCCGCTGCAAACCCTCATAGCCCCCCACCCGGTCATAGATGGTTGCGGTGGACACTTCAGTCATAGGAGTTCCCCTTCCTCACGGCGCAGTCCGGCGCGGCCTGCGGAACCAATTGTGCCGGGTGACACACTCACAAGTCAATCGCGCACAAATGAATTGCGCACAACTCATCAGACCTTTGGGATGCTCCAGTCCCGGTACGGTCCAGGCTGCGGCCATGATCTGCGCCGTGATCTCCGAGTTGAGCGACGCCCCTGAGCAGTACTGGGTGGAGGTGGCGTCGGGTATCGGCTTAGCGGTGGTGGATTGGCAGCCAGCCACATCCCTCGATGTACCGGTGTTCGTACTCGTGCACGGTCTGGCGTCCAACGCTCGGCTGTGGGACGGGGTGGCCCGTTCGCTGCGGGCATCGGGAGCGCGTGCCATCGCTATCGACCAGCGCGGCCACGGTGCCGTCGGGACGAACCTCGACGTTGGCCAGCGTTCCGGTGATGCCCTCCTCCGGCCAATCCGGATGGGCATCGCGGATCCACGATTCGAACTGGGTGAAGGGGGTTCCGGCGAACTTGGGGGGCGCCAGCGCCGACTTACATTCTTCCCAGCTCGGAAAATGAGTGGAGAGATCGATGAAGCCGCCATCCACCGCCACCACGCCCGACGTGAGACCCGGATGGGCGGCAGCCAGTTCCACCACCACATTGGCTCCCCAGGATTGGCCGACCGCCACCGCGTGCTGA
>JANYHQ010000577.1 GCA_025358985.1 Acidimicrobiales bacterium | reverse complement strand
GGCGGCGGCTACGCCGACCACCCCCACCCCTGCCGTTGGGGGCACGCCGCCGCCACCACAGCCGCCGCAGCCGGGGGAGTACTACCCAATTCGCCGGTCGCTCATTGTGTCCGGGCGCCTGGTGACGGTTTCAAGCAAGGGGATGCTCTCCAGTGATCTGTCCACCCTGGCCGAGCAGGTGTGGGTGGCGTTCCCGGGCCGATAAATGAACGGTCGGTCGATGCCCCCCAGCATCGACCGACCGTGACCCCCCTAGTGTGCCTCACGTCGCAGTATTTTCCCAGTGCCGAATGATCATTGTTCAGTCGGGAGCCGCCCAGGTCAGTCAACAGAGGGGCGTGACGTGCGGCGTAATGGTCCTACTTCGAACGATTTTGTTGCGATACTGGTACTTCGTCTTGTCCACCCCGGGGCGCGACGGGTTCTAAGGATCGTCTCCCCCCATGGCGCCGTTCGACCAAGGTCCCTCTCCCCGCCGCCTTCGCCCATCCTTGTGGAGCGGGGCCGCCTGCGTGTTGGTCATCGCCGCCGTCTGCGCAAGCCCCGTACTGGCAGATCCCAAGCCCGGATCGACCGGCGTGGTGGGCCCTCCCCTGCCCAAGAAGGCAGCCGCCACCGCCACGAAGGCCAGCCCCGCCGGCTCTGCCACGGCGGCCAAGAAGAGTTCCAAGGCCGTCAAAGTGGCACGTGTGTCGGGCCTCACCAATGGGTCCAAGGGGGCCGCGGTGATCTCGTTGCAAACCAAACTGGCGGCACTGAAATACGACATCAGCGACACCAGCGGAATTTTCGGCGACCAGACGTATCACGCAGTGATGGCGTTCCAGAAAGTGACCGGCCTCAGCCGTTCAGGGGTGGCTGGCGCCCAAACGGTGGCAGCACTGGAGACGGCCACCGATCCTGCACCGTTGTTGGCGGCGGGAGGCGACAATCGCATTGAGGTAGACCTCGATCGTCAAGTACTCATGCTGTACAAGGGTGGGGCCCTGTTCCGGATTCTTTCTATCTCGTCGGGCTCGGGTAAGGACTTCTGTGTTACGGATCCCGAAACCGGCAAGCAAGGATGCGACAAGGCAGTTACACCGGGCGGATCGTTTCGGGTCAGTCGGCGTTGGATTGGCTGGCGGGAGTCCAAGCTGGGGCTGATGTACAACCCGCTGTACTTCAACGGCGGCATCGCCATTCACGGCGCACCCAGCGTGCCCGGATATGCCGCGTCGCACGGTTGCGTACGCATCCCCATGATCTCGGCAGAGTGGTTCCCCAACGAAGTTTCCAACGGTACCGCCGTATACGTGTTCGGGGCAGAAAAAGGCCCGGTTCCGTTGGGCGCCAAGGCACCCACGGAGAATCAAACCGGTACACCTACGTCGAGCACAGTCCCCGGGATCACCACCGCTCCCACGAGTACCGTGGTGCGATTGTTGACCCCTTCCACGGTAGCCACCGTGCCTTCCATCACCACTGTCCCCGCACCGACGGTGCCGCCGGCCACCCTGGCCCCTGTACCCACCCAGGCCCCGGTGGTGCTCGCCCCCACCCAATCCACCACCACTGCGCCGGTGCCGAGCACCACCACAACCACTGTGGCCGTGCCCCCGTCCGTCCCGTAGCCGCCCGGCCGAACCGCCCCCCGTTTTGACAAGGCGAAATTTTGCGGCGAGTTGATCTGGTCGCAACATTCGGCATCGGCGGGTGAAATTTGCTACGAGTTGATGGATTTGAGCCGACGCAATTGTTCCCGACGCAGATTAGGCATGGGCGAGGTAATTTTGCGACGCGTTGATCTGGTCGCAAAATGAGGGGTGGGGTTCAGGCGAACGGGTCGGCGAAAGGATCCAATAACGGGCGGCCCGACCCAATCGGGGTCGGCTCGTCAGGTGCTAAGCGCGCATATGGCTCGTACCCGGTGGTTTCGAGTTCCAGTGCCAACTCTGGTCCGCCCGATGCCACGATGGCACCCTTCACGAACACGTGCACCACGTCTGGGCGCAATTCATCCAACAACCTGTTGTAGTGCGTGATGGCCAGCACCCCCAGCCCGTCAGTTTGCGCTGATTGCATCACTCGGCGGCTCACGGCTTTCAGTGCATCCACATCAAGTCCAGAGTCGATCTCATCGAGTACCGCAAACTTGGGTGTGAGTACACCCAACTGCAACGTTTCATTGCGCTTCTTCTCGCCGCCGGACAGGCCTACGTTCAAGGGCCGGATCAGGAACCGCTCGTCGAAGCCGATGCGCTCGGCCTCGGCCAACAACATGGCGGCCACCTCGTCCATCGTGGGCACGGGCAGCGAAGAACCTCCGGCGCGGGCCCGCAGTGATGCCTCCATGGCATCGAGCAGTGACACTCCGGGAACTTCGGTGGGGTATTGCAATCCCAGAAACAGCCCCGCCTGAGCACGCTTCCACGTGGGCAAGGCCAGGAGATCCACCCCGTCCAGCGTGACCGTGCCACCGGTGACCTCGTAGCCAGGGCGACCCATGAGCACGTGCGACAACGTGGACTTGCCCGACCCGTTCGGCCCCATGAGCGCGTGGACTTCGCCGGAGCGAACTACGAGGTCCAATCCCCGCAGTATCTCCTTCCCGTCGGGCCCGCCACGCAGACCAGAAATCACCAACTCACTCATGACAACACCACCATCACATCATCACCTTCACGAATAACTCGGTACACCGGCACCGACTTGGTGGCAGGCAGCGATTGCGGCTCGCCGGTGAGCAACGAGAACGTGGAGCCATGTTTCCAGCACTCCAGTTCGCGCTCATCGTCCCAAACTGAACCTTCGGACAACGACACCTTCTCATGACTGCATATGTCGCCAATGGCGTACACATCATCTTCGATCCGCACCAGCGCGATGGGATGGCCGTCCACCATCACACGCGTGGCCGACGACGGTTTCAAGGCGGCGAACGAGGCCACTCGGACCGGCACCATCATGCGCTACGCCGGGCGAACTTGGCCGCAACGGCCTGACCCAACTGCTCGGCCAAGCCTTTCACGGGCGAACGGTCGAGCACGTCTTGGAAGAATCCAATGACGATGAGTCGCTCGGCATCCTCGGGAGGAACACCGCGCAGTTCGAGGTAGTAACGCAGGTCATCATCCACCGGACCCACGGCCGAAGCATGGCTGCATTTCACGTCGTTGTTCTCTATTTCGAGATTGGGAACCGACTCCGCCGATGCCCCCGGCGACAGTAGAAGGTTGCGGTTGGTTTGGTTGGCCACCGTGCCCCGAGCGTCTTTGCCAATACGGATGAGGCCTGAATATACAGATTGGGCCATGTCTTCCACCGCCCCTTTGAACAGCAATTCGCTGGTGGTACGAGGGGCGATGTGGTTTTGCAATGTACGGAAATCGTGCATCTGCGTGCCTTCGCCGAAGTACACGGCCAACAACTCGTTGAATCCGCCCGTGCCGGTGATGACTGCGTCGGTTCGTACGCGCGCATAGTCTCCACCGAGCGCCACGTTCATGGAACGCAAGGTGGCGTCACGCCCCGTCACCAGATGCTGATAGCCGAGCTGCCACGACCGAGCGCCGAGCTCTTGCACCGTGACAAAGCGCAGACGGGCTCCGTCGCCCAGGCTCACCTGGGCCATGGGCAACAGCAACGACGCCACATCGGCCCCCACCACCCGTTCCAACACCTCGGCCTCGGAGTTGACACCGAGGCGAACAATGAGGCGCGTAGCCACCAGTGCATCGGAGGCGCTGAGGATGTTGACCACCACGATGGTGCCGTCAATGACGGCATTGGCGGGGACATCCACCACCACTGCATCGTGGGACAACGCCAAAGCCATGTCGATGAACGCATCGGCGTCCTGCGCACCGTCTGCGCCGGGTCCGTCGAGATCCTCATCCACCGCTGCTGCGCTACGTACCTGCAGGCCCTGTGCGGCAGCAGCAGTGCTGATGTCTATTGATTCCACGGAACCATTGCGGACAACAATATGCGCAGCTGGTGATCCGGGGGTGGGCGGGAGCGCCACCGGAATTGCCGACATCGGCTGTCCAAAACGCCCTAAATCCAGCGAGTCGATGCGCGAATACCGCCATACCTCCACCGCACTGGTAGGCAACGCACCGGCCTCGACCCGTTGTGCTGCCCGTTGTCGCACTGCCATCAGCGATTTGGGGCCAGCCTCGAAGGATTCAACGGAAACGGGCAACGGAGGCAGGGGAAAACATCCTTCTTCTCTTGATGATCTGAGCAGACCAGCCTACCGGTCCATGCCATCAATGTTGAACGGGGACAACGCGCCGCGACGACGTGGAGATTCGTGTCGCACGGGGCAGTTCGAATGAGTAATCAGCGGGCGTTGTGTGGTGGGCGACTCACCGGCGACGTCCGAAACGGCGCCACCACGGCCCGTCGCCGTCTCCATTGGGGCGGGTGTCTGAGCGTTCAAGGTCAGCCAACACCTCCGGAAGGGCTGCATTCACGATGTTCTCGGCGTCGTCGAGCAACGCCGCGGCCGTGCCGTCGTCGAGCCCCGGGGGTTCAGCCGGAGTGACCGGGGCGATGAGAGAGGCATGCTCCCAGTTCACATCAGCCAGCCTGCGCTCGAACGCCGGGCAGTGCTCCGGACAACGCCATGGCGCTTCGGGGGCCAGGTCCAAATTGCATTTGCGCACCGCTTCCCCGGACGCGTAGGTCCGGGTTTCGTGGTGCTTGCAGTCTGCTCGCATAGGCACCGTGCAATGTTGTCACGTAGACGCCGGGCCCTTCGACAACCGTGCTGCCGCCCGTCGTCTCCGATGCTCGGAGCGCTCTTCAACGGCGCCGAACCAGGCGGGGCCGACGGCGCTGCGGACGGGGACGTTGCCCGCCCCGCTCAAGCTCCACGAAATGATCACTGCGCAATGCGGGGACCCTGGCCGTAACGGATGTGGTGCCGTTGGCCCTCTCCCAAATGACTACGTTTACGATTGCCCCGTAGACGATGACATTGCCCAGCACGGAGAGCAACGTGATGAGCACGAACACCCCGGCCAGCGCCGCATACGTTTGGGCGGCATTTCCCAATAGCCACGGCACCAACCATGCACCCACCACCTGGAACAACGCCAGTGCTGCTCCTGCCACAATCGCTCCCGGGAGGTGGGTGCGTCCGGGAACTTTGATGTTGGTCATCACCCGATGGGTCCACCACACCAGCCCAGCCCCGGTGACGCTGGCTGCCAACCAGGCCACCACGCCACCCACCACCGGAACGGGTAGCAAAGCCACGATACTGGTGGCCAACACCGAAAGTGCGCTGATGATCAGCGCACCTACGAACCAGGGCAATCCGAAGGCCTTGTCCTTCACGCCTCGTACCGGCACCTGCCACACCGCATCACAGGCGGCGGCAATGGCCTGAATCACCGATAGCCCGGTCCAGAGCGCACCCACGAGGCCCACCACACCAGCAATGCCCCTACTACTGGTGGCTGATGCCAGGTTTTCCCGGAACACCCGCTCCAGATCCCCCGTGAGCCCCAGACGGTCCACGATGTCGTTGCCCACCTTGGCGTTGCCGGCCGAGACAAACCCCAGGATGGCCACCGCCGCCAGCAACAACGGCAGGAGGCTGGTGAACGCCCGCAGCGCAATGGCACTGGCCAATTGCGGTGCTCGTACCGCCCTGGCTCGATCCAACACGTCCTTGGCCGTCCCCGTGACGCTGCTCTTGAGGCTGCTCTTGAGGCGGTTCTCCGGGCCGGCGGCCGCACTGCGCTGAGTCACGACGGGAACGTACCCCTCACCGAGCAACGAGTATGACGTTTCGGCCCCGGCTAGCGGGCCACGACGGTGGCATCGGTGGCAGCCACGTGCACACTGACCGAGGTACCCGGTACAAGAGCGTCAGCATCACGGCTGGGCAGATCGCAGATCAACAGATCCCCACTCGTGGTGATCACCTCCACCCTAGCCACCGGTCCCAAAAAGGAATGGGCACGTACAGTTCCGCCAAGGGAAGTGTGGGGTGCAGAACCCTCCAGGGCGCGCACACTCAGCACCTCGGGCCGCATCAGCAGAAGCCCGGCGGCCCCCGCCGGTAGTGCCGACGCATTGCAACCGAGTACCACATCGCCGTAGGCCACCGTGGTGGCATCGCGCACGCTGACCGGAAGCCGATTGATGGTGCCAACGAACCCGGCCACGAACTCGGTGGTGGGATGGCGATACAACTGTGCAGGTGAGGCCAACTGCTCCAGTTGGCCGTTGTTCATGACGCCCACCCGGTCACTGATGGACAGCGCTTCCTCTTGATCATGGGTTACGAACAAGGTGGTGATACCCACCTCCTTCTGCAAGCGGCGAATCTCGTCACGCAGTTGGACCCGCACCTGAGCGTCGAGGGCGGACAGCGGCTCGTCAAGCAGCAGAACGGAGGGTTCAAAGGCCAGCGCCCGGGCCAGCGCCACCCGCTGTTGCTGCCCTCCCGAGAGTTGGTGCGGGTAGCGATCTGCCCTGCCCTGCAACCCCACCAGGGTGAGAAGTTCGTCAGCGCGCTTACGGGTTTCTGAGCCGGGCCGTTTGCGCAACTTGAGTCCGAAGGCGATGTTCTGGGCCGCCGTCATGTTGGGGAACAGGCTGTAGGCCTGAAACACCATACCCATGTCACGCTTGTTGGCCGGAGTAGGAGTGAGGTCTTTGCCGTTGAGTAGTACCTGACCGGAATCTGGGCGTTCGAAGCCAGCCACACTGCGCAGGGCCGTGGTCTTGCCACAACCGCTCGGACCCAACAGGCTTACCAACTCGCCGGACTCGATGGTGAGGTTGAGGTGGTCGAGGGCGCGCACCACCCCGTAGGTCTTCACCACATCGACGAGAGAGAGGGTGGCCACGAGGATCCTTTCGAAGCGCCGCGTCAGCGACCGACGCGCGGGGCGATGTCGAGCGATGCGCCGGAACCGACGCGTTTGCCCACGGAATTGAGCAGCAACAGAAATCCCCAACTGAAGCCAAATGACAGCAACGACAGTGCTGCGGCGCCCTGTGCTTCGTTCTGCCCCACCTCGGTGAGGTAAATGGGGAAGGTCTTGAACAGCAACAGACTGGCAATGGTGAACTCGCCCAGCACCACCGCCAGTGCCAAGAACGTGCCTCCCAGAATGGAGGTCCGCAGATTGGGCATGATGACCTTGGTGATTACTTGACGCCAAGTGGCACCCAGACCACGAGCCGCCTCGGTCAACGTCATCACGTCGATGGAACGCATCCCCGCATCGAGTGCTCGGAACAGAAACGGCAGACACGTGACCACGTAGATGGGCACCAAGAAGAAGGGCTTGCCAATGAGCCACTCCGGCCAACCGCGAGTGAGTTGCGAGATGCCCACCACCAACACAATGGGAGGAATCACATACGGCAAAATGGAGATGGTTTCGATGATTGGTCGAGCCTTGGGGACCTTGAGATGCAACCAGAACACCGTGGGCAACATCAGCGCAAAGCTCAACGCTGCTGTGAGTACAGCGATTTGGAAACTCAGCCACAACGGTCCCCGCAACGCCCGACTGGAAACGATGTTGGAATAAGCGGTGAAGCGGTAGCCGAGTTGGTTGTAGTTGATGCTGGAGAAGAAGGTGGCCACCAAGGGGCCGAGCAGAAAGAGCACACCGGCCACTATCCACAGCACCTTGCCAATCGGCGGACGGGGCCGAGCCCGAGTGGCACCATCACCGCTCACTTGGCCCACCGGGCTGCTCGCTTCTGCAGCCACAGGTACAAGGCCATGGCCACCACCACCACTACCAACATCCCGGTGGCCAACGCCTGCCCCAGTTGGGCATTGTCAGCCGCCACATTGCCCCTCAAGAAGCTGCCCACCTTCACCGGCACCAGGTTCACCTGACCCGAAGTCAACGCCGTTGCGGTGGCATACGCACTGAATGCGTTGGCGAACAGCAACACAAATGCTCCGAGGATGGACGGAGCCAACACTGGTAAGCCCACATAGCGCCAGAACTGCCAGTCGGCGGCCCCGAGGTTGGCGGCCGCCTCACGCCACTGAACGCGGAGCCCTTCGATGGCCGGGGTGATCACGATCACCATCAACGGCACCTGGAAGTAGGCGTAGACGATGACCAAACCGGTGAAGCTATAGATCTTGAAACCGGGATACAGATGCAGCCCCGCAGAGTTGAGGAACTTGGTAACCACACCAGTGACCCCGAGCGTGGAAATGAAGATGAAGGCCAACGGGACCCCACCGAATTGGGCGCCCAGTCCCGAGAACGTGATGAGCGCGCCCCGCAACCATTTCGGGCGCTGTAGTGACAGCACCGAGTACGCCAAAAATCCGCCGAACACCACCCCTACTACCGCCGAAAGGATGCTGAGCGTGATCGACGTTCGGAACGCCACCACGTATTGATGGGCGCCCATGTCGCGCACGTTCTGCAACGTGAACGACCCGGTGTCGGTACGAAACGCCCGCAACAGCACAGCCGCCGCAGGCACCAACAACAGCCCCAAGGCGTACAGCACGAAAGGAGCCAGGCCCCACCACGACTTGTTGAAGTGGCGGGCCCGGCGGGGTACAGCAGTTGTACGAGGTACAGCAGTGGTCACCAACTCAGGCGACAGCGTTGGCCCAGTCCTTGGTGACGAGTTCCTTGGCCTTGGTGATCTGGGCCAGCGTAGGGAACTTCACCTTGGCCATGGTGGCCTTGTCCGGCAACGCCGAAGCCAACGCCGCGGGCACTTTGCCAGCGTCCACCAACTCGTTGTAGCGGGCCGGGAAGGCGCCACTCTTCAGCCAGATGAGCTGACCCTCGTCGGAGTACAAGTATTCCAGCCACAGTTTGGCGGTGGCCAGATTGGGGGCCGTCTTGCTGATGGCCGGTTACTACTGCCAGGCCATCAG
>JANYHQ010000564.1 GCA_025358985.1 Acidimicrobiales bacterium | reverse complement strand
ACGAAGCACAGATGCAACATGCCCTCCACCTTGAGGCTGGAGATGAAAGTGGTGCGACCCGTGAGGAGGTCGGGGTCCTCAATGCGCTGGACGGCAGTTCCAAGGATCGATCCGGTCATGGCATCACCATACGATTGACAGGAGGGTCACGGACACTCGCCTCAGGTCCTACCCCCGACAAGAGCACCCCCAACAAGACTGGGTCAGAACGAGGTTCATGTTTGGGAACATCCCCAAATAGACACGTTTCCCAAACAAGATTCCCCTTTGGACCCAGTCTTGTCGTGGAAGCGGGTGTTGATGCGGTTGTGGATGCGCCCTCAATGGCCTCGTTTGGCGTATGCCGGGAGGTGCTGGCCGTTGGGCTCGCGGATGTCGAACTCCCGGGACAGATCCTCACACCATTGGATGGTGCCGCTGCGGGCCATGAGATCAGGTGCCGTCGCCAGGGCGGCCACCGTGCGGCCCACACCGAGGGTGGACTGGGCGTGAGACAGGTCGGTGCCCTGCTTGGTTGACCACTCCTGGATGAACTCGGTGGCCACGCTGCCGGGATACAACACCACGGCGGCGATGCCCTTGGGCCGCAACTCGATGGCCATGTCGGCGGTGAGCCGGTCCAGCCCCGCCTTGCCCGCCCCATATGACGAGCTGAAGTGATAGCTCTGTCCGCCCGGAGACGACACATTGCAGATCAACCCACCCGGTCCTGCCGCGAACATCAGCGGGGCAGCGTGCCACGAGGCCACATAGTGCGCGCGCAGACCAATACCCACCTGGTCGTCCCAGATCTGGATGGGATGGTCCCAAAACCCGCCACCCCAGGCCGGCGGGCTGGGGATCTTGTACACATTGTTGACCAACACATCGAGATGGCCCTGCTCAGCATCAACCTGCGCGAACAACGCCGCAATCTGGGAGTCATCACCATGATCCACCTCCACCGCCACGCCGTGCCCGCCGGCCGCATCCACCAATCGGGCGCTCTCCCCAATTGACAATTCACCGGTGGTGGTACGTCCTGTGACATACACAGTGGCCCCCAATTCACCAAGGGCAATGGCCGTACCGCGACCGATACCGCGACTGGAGCCAGTGACGACGGCGATTTTCCCGTTGAGGGCGCCCATCAGAGCAACCCGTATACGTCGTAGGTGACCGAGCCAGTAGCAGTGGTGCCGTGGGCCACCGCTTGTACGGCATTGAGCCACGTATAGCGCTCATCCGCCGTCTCAAAGCGCGGCACGGTACGGATGACCATTGACCCGTCGGGGTTACGACGACCCACGCCGGTATAGGTCATGTAGATGGCGGCATCATCGTTGGTTTGGAGCACCAGTCGTACGTCGAGCGACATGGTGCCATCGGCTTTAATGGTGACCCAGTCACCGCCGGCGGCGTCAGCCACCTTGCCGTTGAGCTTGGGCCCGGCAAACGTGCCGCTCATGGCCGTGACCACAACGCGCGAGCCAATCATCACCGGGGCCTTCTCGGCCGTCTGAGCGGTGATGGAGAACAGGAACTCGCAGGGGAGGGCGTCGAGGGGCATGTCAGGCCGCCACAGTCGAGGACACGATGTCGAGGTCGAGCTTCACCAAGCCGCGCAGCATGAAACTGGGGTGGTACGCAAAGTCGTTGGAGTCGGTGAGCGTGAACGAACCGAGGCGCTTGCAGAACTCTTCCAGTGCCACCCGGCCCTCCAGACGCGAGAGGTTGGCTCCCAGACAAAAGTGGGTTCCCTTGCTGAACGCCAAGTGATCGGTGATGTTGGCCCGATCCGGATTGAACGCATCGGGCTCGTCGAACACCGCCTCATCACGGTTGGCCGACATGAACACAATGACCACTCGAGCGCCTTTGGGGATGAGCACGCCACCCAACTCCACGTCGCGAGTGGCGATACGGAACATGCCTTGCGTGGGAGTGGACAACCGCAGTGTTTCTTCCACGATGGCCGGAATGCGGGATGGATCGGCCTTCACCTTTTCCCACTCGGCAGGATTGTCGGCCAGTAGACGCATCATCTCCGTGAGCATCTTGGTGGTGGTTTCATTGCCAGCCACCAGTAGCTGCTGCAGAATACTCAGCATCTCTGGGGTATCCAATGCGCGCTTATCGCTTACTTCAGGGTCGTCATCATCGATACGAGCATTGAGAAGGTTGGTGAGCAGATCCTCTTGCGGATGCTCACGACGCTTGTCCAACTCGGCGGCGAAGTAGCGCTGAAACTCGTTGACGCCACGCTCGGCCTCCACCCGCTGATCGATGGAGATGCTGGTACCTATGCCAGCAATGGAATCATCGGACCACCGCTTGAAGTCCACCAGACGATCGTCGGGCACATTGAGGGCCTTGGCAATGACCTCCACTGGCAGCGGCACGCCGAACTCCGTAACGAACTCGATACCACCGGAATCGATCCAGGAGTCGATGAGACGGGTGGTGATGGAGCGGATCACCGGCTCCAACTCGGCAATGGCCCGAGGAGTGAAGGCCTTGGACACCAACCGGCGGTACCGGGTGTGATTGGGTGGATCGGCAGTGAGCATGGTGGGCACACGCGGGTAGGCCTCGGCAATGACCTCCACCAGTTTGGCGCGGTCCTCCGCTGGTATCGGCATGCTGGTGTTACCGAACGCCGACGAGTACGTAACGGTGTCCTTGATGATCTCCGACACCAACGCATGGTTGGTGACGAGGAACATTCCCAACGCCTTTACTTCCAATACGGGCTGGTCCTCGCGCATCTTTTGATAGTGCGGATACGGACATTGCAACGTAGTGGGATCAAATGGGTTGAACGTGGACAGGTCTACTTCAGCAGTTGTAGAAGAAGTTGGTGCGGACATGATGACTCCAATCACAAATCGGTGAGTACGGCTTTGAGGGCGGGCAGGTCGGCACCACGGGCGATGATCTCGTCCATGCCGCCCACCACACCGGTGATGTTGGCCAGCACAACGTGCTCCAGGCCATTGCGGGCATAGCCCTCGAACTGGTGCGCCAATTCGTCGGCGTTGCCGATGAACAACACCTGCTTCACCATGTCGAACGGGATGGTAGGGGCCAGGTCACGGAGATCATCAGGCGAGAGATCGTGGATGATGACGTCCACGAAACCCTTGGAATCATTGCCCAGGGGATGCTTGAGTCCATTGGCCTCCCACATATGACCCATGGCAAACAGGCCGAACAGCTTGCCCAGCGGCTCGCGTTCGAACATCTCTGCCGCTTTGTCCTGGGACTCGGCGAACAGCACAAACGGAAGTAACGAGCACTCCGGGGTGGGACGCCCGGAGGTCGCGGCATGGTCGGCGATCACCTTGCGTTTGACCCCGTACTCATCGGGTGTCATCCACCAGGCGGGGATCCATCCATCACCGTATTGACCGGTGAGGCGCAGCATGCGCTCCCCGTGACCGGCAATCCATACCGGGGGGCTCTTCTTGTTGGGCAGCGTCAGTGGCAAACCCATGCGCCCCACTCCCCCGCCCGGCATCACGCCGTGGTCAAGGAGCGAACGCAACTCGATCAATACCTGCTCCAATCGAGCCACGGGTTTGTCGAACGGGTAACCGAAGGGCAGCAGACTCTCGGCCTCACCCGAACCAATGCCGAGGATGAATCCACCGGGAATGAGATCGTTGAGGGTGAGCGCAGTACGAGCAAGGTCAGCGGCCCCGCGCCGCGTGGCATCGGTGACCGAGATGCCGTACGGCTTGGTGGTCATTCGACCGGCCACGGCGCCGTAACAGAACGGGTCGTAGAACGCATCGGGGTCCGATGCCACGGCCGATAGCGGGATGTCCTTCCACAGGCCGGGATGGAACACCCCCAGAATATGGTCGGGGGCCCAGTACGAATCGGCGCCCATCTGCTCGTACATCGGCAGCATCGCCTCGGTGCTGCCAAACGGATACTGCGCAGGCAGTGTCATTCCGACCTTCACGTTGAACCTTTCACAGCTTCGTTGATCGGGGTTGATTGAGGAGCAACAGAAACGATCATTGGCCGGCCAGTCGTTGCACCACCGGGGCAAAGGCCTCCATGACGGATCTTCCTACCGTGATGTAGCTGATGCCATAGGTGTCACGACGTTCGATGATCTGCTCACATATGGAATCCACGGAACCGATGAGGGCATGGGGATGCTGACTCAACTGCGATGGTTCCAGTGCAAACATCGGTGCCATCTTGGCCAGGGTGGCGTCGCGCTGATCGGTGACCACAGTGAAGTAAGCGCCGATTTCCAACTCGATGGCATTGAATCGCTCACCGGCACCAGCTTTGATCCAATTGATCTTGTTCTGCGTGAGTTCGGCCGTGGACGACCCAACACCAGCAGGACCAATTTTGCCTGACGCGTTGTTGAAGTTGAGGCTGATGATGTCCGCCTCGCGTCCAGCGATACCCAGAATCCGTTGCGCCCCACCACCGATCATGATGGGCGGCAACGCGCCACCGGGTCGAGATGCTGGCTTGGGCACGCCTTCGAAGCCCACCGCATGCACGTACTTGCCGCGGACATCCACCTCGCCCTGGCCCAGACAGGCTCGGATCACGGCCAACGTTTCCAGGAACCGATCGATACGTATACCGGGTCGGTCGAAGGGAACTCCGATGGCTTCGTACTCACCCTGCAACCATCCAGCTCCTAGGCCAATTTCCAACCGCCCCTCGCTGAACATGTCCAATGTGGCCAGGTCCTTGGCCAGCATCACCGGGTTGTGGAAGTCGGCACAAAACACCCGACACCCCACCCGCAACGCGGTGGAGGCCTCAATGGCCACGGCCATGGCAGGTATAGGTGACAAGTTCTGCACCGGATGGTTGGTCGCGGCCAAAGCCGGTCCCGGCCCTATGACATGGTCGGCCAAGTGCAACGCCGAGTAGCCGAGCGACTCAGCGGTGCGGACCTGCTCGCGCCAGTCAGCCGCGGAGGTGGCCGAATACGACTGGACGGCGAATCGGAATGGCTTCACTCCTGATGACACTCCGGCAGTACCCACGCTCACAACTCCAACACCGTGACGGCACCAGTATCACCGTTGACTTCGATCAGGGCACCATCAGGAATGCGCTGAGTGGCGTCGGTGACCGACACCACGCACGGTAGGCCCAGCTCACGACTCACGATGATGGCGTGGCTGATTTGACCGCCCACGTTGACCACCACACCGCCCGCCGTCATGAACAACGGAGTCCACGCAGGATCGGTGAGCGGCGCCACCAGGATGTCGCCCGGCTCCAACGCCAACGGGTCAGCCGGATCCAAGATCACCCGCGCTCTACCGGTGATGGTGCCCGGACATCCGGCCACCCCTTGCAGTACTTCGCCCACCACTGCTTTGGCGGCGGTTGACGCGCCCTTCTTGGCCCACTCGGTGAGGGGTGGAACGTTGCCGTCCTTGATGAAGAACGGGGGCTCCAACAACCACAGTTGCTGCCAATCGGCGTAGCGATCGGCGAGGGTCTGGCGCATGGTGGTGGGGTCAGCCACGAACGCTTCCAACTCCTGGTTGAGCAACATGAAGATGTGAGACGCATCCGCCAGATGGCCAGCCTCTGCGTGGCGGCGGCCCAACTCACGAAACACCATACGTCCTTCGTGTACGGCCCGAATGATGTTGGTCTTGGTGCGCTCCCGGAACGCCATCTGATGACCGGCCACCAGTCCCGCTTCGAACTGCCCGGCCAGTTCGTCATTGCCCAGCGCCGCCACCTTGGCCCGTACATCGGCGGTGACTGCTTCGCGTTCCGCCACCCGTTTGGCATTGCGTATGCGAGGTGACTCGTCATCTGATTGCAGACGAATTCGATCGAGTGCCGCCAGGGCGATCTCAGGCTTCGTTTCCCACGTATCGGCCGACATCTCCCATTCGTTGGGGCCACGCGATCCATACTCGGCCAGGAACGCGCCACCCGCTTCTAGGAAGGCTGCGGCATCGGCTGAACCACCCTCCGCCGCCACACTCAAACGACCCAGTACGCCGGTGACTCCTGCATCGAACAGGGCAGTGAGCCCGGCCGAATTGCGCACCATCCTCGACAGGTCCCACAGCGCATAGTTGGGCTCAGCAGAATCCACTTCACCGATACCGGCCAGCAACTTCATAGGCACGCTGGGGTCGCCGATGGCCTGGCCCACCGCAAACAGGATGCCCGGCGCGATGCCCGACGACCCTGAAGACACGGTATGGCTCTCGAACAACTTGGTGAGCATCGGTTGGGTGGAGCGAGCGCGAGCCAACAACTGGGCGTCGGTGAGGGTCGACAGGTCCGGGCGCTCGGCTCGCAGCGTACGAGTCTGTACCTTCTCCTCGTCGATCTCAGGCCACGTGGTGGCCGACATGACCCAGCCGAGATGCTCGAGGATGGCCGGCGTATAAGCCAGTTGTTCATCATCTGGATGGGCAACATAGGGGGGCACATCGGGATGCTCGCCGAAGAACGCCAGATCCAGTTGTTCCACGGTCACGACGGGGTTACGTACTCCCTGCATACGGACGTTGGAGAGGTTGATATAGAAGTAGCCACCGAAGAACCCACATGCCTCGGGCAGGGCCGTGTCCCACTCGTGCAGCTGATAGTTACCGGTGCGGATGTAACCGTCGCGCCACCCCGGACAGATGCCCTGGTCCCACGTGAACTGCTGACCCAGAGGACTGGCCGGGGTGGGAAGCACCTCGCCGGCGTTGGCGCGGGTGTAGTGCGGCCAGCGGGGGCTGGGCGGCCAATCGGTGATCCAACGGTCTTGCACAAGGGCTCCCGGGAGAAGATTTGGAGGGGTTTCGGCTTCGATGCGACGCAAAACTACTCGGTGAGTTAATTTGTCGCATGTCGGGCGTCACGACGACGTCTTCGGCGGCGACATCACCAGCAACATCACCAGCAACACAGACGGTCAGGGGCCCAGGATGACGGTCGAAACCAAGCGTTCCTT
>JANYHQ010000555.1 GCA_025358985.1 Acidimicrobiales bacterium | reverse complement strand
GGGGAAAGCAAGGCCGTTGATGCTTACCGTGGCTTACAGCGCCAGAGTGCGGGGCATGAGGCCGAGCCCGGATGAGTAGACCAAGATGACCGACACCAGTACGCCCACCAATGGGAGAAACACCATGACAGCAGCGGCCATCTTCGATCTCGATCGCACCCTCATCCTCGGATCGTCGGCGCCTGTATTTGCCCGCCACCTGCATGAGGCCGGTCTGGGCAGCGGCGGTCAGTCACCGTTGATGGAGCCACTGGTGAAGATCTTCGAACTGTTTGGTGAATCGTGGACGGCCATGCAGGCGGCTCGGCTGTTTGCGAGCACGGCGAAAGGGTGGCCGGTGGACACGGTTCAGGCGGCGGCCTGTGAAGCCGCCCAGGAGCTGCTCATCACCGTATGCGGATTCGTTCCGCAGCTGCTCGAAGAACATCGTCGTGCCGGTCGTCGACTGGTGATGGCTACCACCTCGCCGTATGCGTTTGTGCAACCGTTGGCCGAGGCCCTCGGATTCGATGATGTGGTGGCCACCGCTTGGGCTCAGGAAGATGGTGTGTACACCGGTAAGGTCGATGGACCGTTCGTATGGGGACGTGGTAAGCGAATGGCAGTGCAGGCGTGGGCCAAAGAGCATCACATCGTGTTGCGAGAATCATTCGCATACTCCGACAGCTTCTTCGACGCAGGCCTGTTGGCGACGGTGGGACATCCCACGGCGGTGAACCCCGATGCCAGACTGGCGGTGTTGGCCACGCTGCGGGGTTGGCCCATACGGCATCTCGACAAGTCGCCCGGTGTGGTCAAGATTGTTGGACGCGAGCTGCAGGACTGGTTCCGTCCGGTGAACCGTCCTGAGCTGTGGCCCAATGCCCGCTTCGAGTTCGATGGACTTCACAACATCCCCGCTGATGGTTCGGCCATCGTGGTGTTCAACCACCGCAGCTACTTCGATTCGGTGGCAGTAGGTTTGTTGATGTCGCGCTCGGGTCGTACAGCGCGCTTCTTGGGCAAGAAGGAGGTGTTCGACGCACCGTTGGTTGGCCAATTGGCCCGGGCGTTCGGAGGCATCAGGGTGGTGCGAGCGTCAGGTTCGGATGAACCGCTGGAAGCCGCCGCCACTGCTCTGCGCGCTGGTGAACTGGTGGCCATGGCCCCACAGGGCACCATCCCGCGTGGCCCGGCATTCTTCGACCCTGTGCTGAAAGGTCGGTGGGGGGCAGCTCGCCTGGCGGCGATGTCGGGCGCGCCGGTGATTCCGGTGGGATTGTGGGGTACCGAACAGGTATGGCCCCGCAACAGCCGATTCCCCAAGTTGGACGGTCGCCCGTTGATCACCATCAGCGTGGGACCGCCGGTGTTGCTGCCACATCACAGTGATGATGACGATACGGCGCGAATCATGGACGCGTTGGTGGCGCAATTGCCCCCGGAGGCTCGTGTTCGTCGTGCGCCGAGTGAAGCGGAGTTGGCAGCCACCTTCCCGCCCGGGTACAAGGGTGATGTCACCATGGAGGCCAGTCGCCGGCCGGGCACCGACGCCGCCCAAGTTGCTGGCCCCACACCAGCGACCACGCGGGCTACCAAGGTCGTGACGAAGAAGACCGTTGCCAAAAAAGTCGTCGCCAAGAAGGTTTCGCCCAAACGCTCGCCCGCCAAGAAGGCAGCCGCCACTCGATCGAAGCCCCGGGCATGAGCGACGCTGGCACGCCCCGTTCACGGCGCCCCGAGGGCGCGGACCGTTCGCTGCATTTCGAGCGGCGGATGTCCGATGCCGAAGCCTTGATGTGGAATGTGGAGAAAGACCCGTGGTTGAACCCCAGCGGGGCGACCGTTACCATTGTCGACCGACCGATTGACGCTGCCTTGTTCCGCCGCCGCATCTGCGTGGCAGTGGCCACCATTGCCCGATTGCGCCAGCGTGTGGTGCCCGGAGTGGCACGCCTCTCTGCTCCGTCGTGGGCCACTGACATCGAGCTCGATATTGACTATCACGTCCGCCATATCAGCCTTCCGTTCCCCGGCACCCGTCGCCAGCTCTACGACCTCGTCACCCATCTCTACGAAGATCCCTTCGATCGCACCAGGCCGCTGTGGCAGTTCGTAATCATCGACGGCTTGCGCGATGCCTCCGGCCCTGAACAGGGCGCTCTGTTCATGAAGATCCATCACTCCATCAGCGACGGGGCTGGACTGGTCCGCATCTCCGAGTCGTATATGGAACGTCGCCGTGACGCACCACCGCCGGAGGACGTAGATCTGCAGCAGGTTCTGGCTCAAGCAGCCGAAGCAGAACGTAGCGAGTCATCCCAAGCCGAGGGCGCGGACAGTCCCGTACCTTCGGGTCTGGTGAACGTAGCCACCCGTGGCGTGGGCAGTTTGGTGCGCCAACAATTGCGCGTCGCCCGGAGGGTGGCCGGCGAAGCCCTCCTGCTCACTTCAGACCCGCTTGGGGCCAAGGAATCTGGCGAGGCCGCACTGGAAACATTGCGGTCCATGTACGGACAACTCACTGGTTCCGGCGGGGAATTAGTAGGCGGGTCTTCGTTGTGGAAACTCAGGTCTCGGCACCGTCACTTGGAGTCCGTGCGCCTGCCGCTGGCCGACGTCAAAGCAGCGGGCACGGCGTTGGGTGGCTCCATCAACGACGTGTTCGTCACCGGGGCCGTCATGGGGGCGCTGCGCTATCACGTGCAACGAGGCGTAGACGTGGATGCCCTCAACATCTCGTTCGTGGTGAGCACCAAAACCGATAGTTCCAGTGGCAGCAACTCCTTCACCCCCAGCCGTGTTCAGGTGTCGGGCGCAGCCATGAAACCCAAGGAGCGCTTTCTAGCCGTAAGTGCACTTATGGCGGCGGGCAAGGCCGAGGTACGCGGTTCGGGTGCGTTGTCGGGAGTAGCGGCGGTGGCCAACTTGCTACCCACATCTGTGGTTA
>JANYHQ010000510.1 GCA_025358985.1 Acidimicrobiales bacterium | reverse complement strand
CCAGCACTACGGCGATGAGAACAGTCTGCATACTTATAATACGTGCGCTTACGAGGGGGCCGAGCTGAGGCTGGTGTGTATCAGCTCCGCCATCTCCACCACACCTTCGAACACCCCGAAATGGGTTCGACCCGGCAACTTCACCAGGTCAGCATTGGGTAGGCGATCCACCACCTGGGGCACACTGGTGAGGAAATTGTCGTTGGTGAACTCACCCACCGCCGCAGTCACTTGGCAGTCGATGCCCGCCAACTCGTTGAACAGCGTGGTGAACGACTGATCGAACAAAGCCGCCTCGTGCTCGGGTCTACACGCAAGGCTCACGGTGCCGTCGGGCAAATCGTGGAAACCCCAGTGCACATAGCAGCGCAGAACATCCTCGTCGATGGGGGCAAACGGTCCTTTACCCCGAAAGTTGTCGAGTGCGGCCTGTCGTGACGCGAACACATCTCGGCGCTTACGGGCCAAGATGCCGAGTTGATTCTCCGTGGAAACACCAACCTCGGCTCCCGTAGGCGGGGCGAAGATCACCGGTTCGTATACGAATACCGAGCGAAAGGTACCCGGATTGCGACGGGCGCTCTCCACCACGGCATATCCGCCCTGGGAGTGACCGACTGCGTGGAGATCACCATGCCCGATGAGTCCGAGCGCATCGAGTGACACACAGAAATCATCGGCCACTCCCCCCCAGTTGAAGGGCGTGTTGGTCTGCACGGTGGCTTCGCCTTGGGCGCGGACATCAACCGCATAACAGTGATAGCGATCGCGTAGTGTCAGCACGGTGGGTAGCCACACATGCGAATGCAAACCGGTGGCGTGGGCAAACACCAGCGGAGGTCCGTCGCCGCCCCAGTCGTAAGCCATGGCCACGGACCCGTTGGTAGAGGGCACGTGGTGACGGATTTCGGGAAGGTGGAGATGAGGGGGGACGATGTCCGCTTCGGGCACGCTGTGCACCTTATGGGAGGTTCACAGAATGGTGACTACTTCGTTGAATTCCATGCGCGGCGAACGGTCGAACCAGGGGTTCTCGCCGGGCTTGCCGATGTTGACCACCAGGATGGACTTCAACGGCGTACCGGCCAGGAACTCGGCATCTACGCCGGGCGCATCAAAGCCCGCCATGGGCCCCGCCGCCAACCCTACGGCGCGCACGGCCAACGTGAAGTAACCAGCCTGGATGGCGGCATTGAACCGGGAGAACGTTTCACGGGCCACGGGATCTGCGAAGTGGTCCTTCATATTCGGGTTGTGCGGAAACAGTCTGGGGAGGTGCTCGTGGAACTCCAGATCGGCGCTCAGGATGGCCACCGCCGGGGCCGACTCCGTCTTGGCTCGATTGCCCTCTGACAGCAACGGCAGCAGCCGGGCCTTGGCCCCTGGCGACCGGACGATATGGATACGTAGTGGTTGGGTGTTGGCCGATGTAGGGGCCCACTTCATGATCTCGTAGATGTCCTCCAACTGTTCGTCGGTGACGGGTTCATCACTGAAGGTGTTCGCCGTACGGGCCTCACGAAACAGGGTGGCGAGGGCAGCGCTGTCGACGGCGAAACGCTCGTCTACGGGGAATAGAGAATGGGACATTGGGGGTCTCCGTTGATCGACGAAATCGTGACCCTATGACGGAGTGTTGCGCTAGTTGGACGGGCTTGTAGCGTCTACGGGGTGAGCGAGTCCGAGCCCGCAGCCACCGACCTGGAATCTGTGTTGGCGGCCAACACGGGGTTCTATGACGCATTTGAACATCGCGACTTTGATGCCATGAGCGATCTGTGGGGGCATCACGCCGATGCATCGTGTACGCATCCGGGTTGGTCCACGTTGAAGGGTTGGGCCTCCATCTCGGCGTCGTGGGCCACACTGTTGGCCAATCCGCAACACCTACAATTCATCCTCACCAATGTGCGTGCCGTCATCAACGGTGACACCGGATGGGTCACGTGTGATGAGAACATCCTGGACGGGCCGGGGAGCTCCACTGTGGCCGCCTGCAAGGTGTTCATACGTGATCCGGCGGCTCCTCACGGCTGGCGGCTGTTGCTCCACCACGGTTCTGTGGTGCACGCTTCACTCAGCTGAAACCGCATCCTCAGTGTCACCCATGTCACCCAGCAGCGCACTCATCGATGTGGCGTTGCGCACGGCATAGTCCTGCCAGCAATTGTTGAACAGCACATGGATGCTGTCGGTGGTGGCCGCCAGTTCACGTAGGCGTAGCGACCATTGGGACAACTCCGCATCGTCGTAGCTATAGCGGAATCGTTCCGCTGCGCTGATGCCGCGCTTCGTCCAGTTCTCGTCATTGTGGCCATGAAAACGCACCACCGCCAACGGCGACGTGGCGGCCAACACGGGTGGCACGCTCGACTCGAAGCCCTGCGGTTCGTCCACGCAAACAAACGGCAGGCCCTCGTCCTCCAGGAAGGAGAGCGTGTCCTCACATCCCTCCCCCTCCAACCATCGTCGGTTGCGAAACTCGATGAAACACGGGAATGGGTGCAATGCATCAACGGCTATGCGGATCTGATCCCGATTAACGTCCTTGGGGCCGAACCAGTCCGGCCATTGCAACAACACACCTCCGAGGCGACCGTTCTCGTGGAGCGGAATAAGCGAGTGTCGGAATCGCTCCCAACATTCGTCAACCACGGCTTCGGGCAGATGCTTGGCGTACAGATTGCGCTTGTCGCGGAATTCCGGCTTCACCGAATCCTGTAGATCAGGCCACAGCGAATGGGGAAATGTGGGATGACCGGTGAGCAGCGACCACGCCTTGACATCCATGGTGAAGCCCGGCGGGGTGCGATCCACCCAACTCTGAGACAACTCCGGCGTCGGTGGGAAGTAGTAGGTGGAATCCACCTCCACCACCGCGAACTGCGAGGCGTAATACGCCAATCGCTCGGCCGCCTTCATCGAACGTTTGGGGTACCAGTCGCTGTCTTTGACCAGGGTGGCATCGGCCCATGAACACGTGCCCACCCGTATCTCCGCTCCCGCCACGCGCAGCACGGAATCGCCAATGTCAACCACGACGGCCACGGTAGCGCCCAGGCATCCTCAGGCAATTTCGTCAGGCAATTTGGTTAGGGCGCCTCGGGAAGCTCCACAATGAATCGGGCGCCACCGCTGGGCGCCTCATCGACACGCACGGTGCCGTGATGAGCCAGCACCAGTTCCGCCACGATGGCCAGTCCGAGGCCAGCCCCACCCGATGTCCGAGCTCGTGAGTCATCAAGGCGAGTGAAACGTTGGAACACCCGCTCTCGATGTTCGGGGCTGATGCCCGGCCCGTCGTCGTCCACCACCAAACGTACCCGGCCATTACTTGGAGGGGTCAACGACACCGCCACCATTGAGTGGGCATGGCGCAGGGCGTTGTCGATCAAGTTGGCCACCACCCGTCGCAGTTGGTCGGGGTCGCCGTGCACCCGCCCCGCTAAAAGATGTGACAAATCAATGACGGATCGAGGGTTGGTGGCGCGTGCATCCGCTACGGCAGAGCGCACGAGATCCTCCAAGTCGACGTCGATGGAAGGCGCCACCAGGCCCCGATCGGAGCGCACCAATGTCAACAGTTCGCTCACGAGGCGTTCCATCCGCCGGGACTGTTCGAGTACCGCAGTAGCAGTGGCCGGCCAATCGGTGGTGTCGGCGTGGCGTAGCCCCACTTCGAGCCGAGTCCGGGTCACCGCCAACGGGGTCCGTAACTCGTGAGAGGCGTCAGACAGGAATCGCGCCTGACCATCGCTGGCCGCTTGTAATCGATCCAACAATGCATTCATCGTGCGAGCCAGTCGTCCCACCTCATCATCCACACGGGGCACCGTGACACGCCGGTGCAGATCCTTCGGCTCGATGGCCTCCACTTCTTGGCGCAGCACGTCAACGGGACGCAACGCTCGCCCCACCACCAGATACAACGCCGCCGCAGTACCAGCCAACACCAGCGGCGAGATACGCAACAGTTGGCGCCGGAAGGCAGCGATGGAATCATCGAGATCAGTGAGCGGTGTAGCCACGTATACCACCGAGCGGGCGTCACCCGTCATCACCGCCTTGCCGCACAGCCGAACGCGCGCATGGTCCACCACCGCGGACCACACCCGTGCACCACTGGTGGCCACGGGATAGCGGACGGGGTTCACGAACGGATCATTCATGTCCATGACATTGGCCGTCGACGCGGCCACGGTGCCGGATGAATTGATCACTTGCACCATCAACGACGAGTCGCGCGCTGACGGCAACGGCGTATGGGCCAGACCCACCTTCACTGTTTCGATCACTGCGTTGGCCCGCACGCGGGCGTCACGGTCAATCTCGGCGACGCGTGAGTTGTGCATCGCGCGCAGGAACAACCATGCCCCGGCGAACAGCGACACCGCCACCACCAATGACGCCAGTGCCGTGACCCGAACACGCACCGCCACACCAAGGCGCGGTCGCGACCCTACGACCCGCTCAGGCATCGACATCCAAGCGGTACCCATGACCCCGGACGGTTTGTAGTGAAGTCCGTCCGAACGGCACATCCACCTTGCGCCGCAGATAGCCCACGTAGACCTCCACCACGTTGGGATCGCCTTCGAAACTCTGACCCCATACCCGGATCAGCAGGTCGCCCTTGGCGACCACGTTGGGAGCGGCGCGCATGATCTCGGCCAGCAGATCCAGTTCGCGGGCGGTGAGGGTGATTTCGGTGGTGCCACGCCAGCATCGCCTCGCGCCCATGTCAAGGACGAGGTCGCCACCGATGAGTCGCTCGCCACCAACTGAGCCCACCGGTCCGCTACTGCGCCGCCCCAGGGCGCGCAGGCGCGCTTCCAACACCACATACGAAAAGGGCTTCGACAAGAAGTCATCAGCACCGGTGTCGAGCGCCTCGGCCTCATCGAGTTCGCCGTCCTTGGCCGTGAGCATCAGGATGGGGGTCATGATTGCCGCAGCGCGCAGATCCCGACACACCTTGTAGCCGTTGCGTCCTGGCAGCATGATGTCGAGGATCACCACGTCTACGTCGCTGCGCCGGGCCAATTCGAAGCCCTCGTCGCCGTCGTGACACAAGGTCACCTGATGACCATCAGCGATGAGCCCATCACGCAGGCCCTCGGCTAGGGCCACCTCGTCTTCCACGATCAATACACGCATCCGATCATGATGACGGGCTTTGACCGACGATGACACCAAGCGTTCAGGACGGGCACAGTTCCCAGTTACCGGCCCCGCCCCCTCCCCCTCCGGTTCTCGTCGCAGAATTCGCGACGAGCGACGTACTTTTGCTACAGGTTGGGGCGGTCGCAACATTCCGAAGGGGTACCTGCGAATGGGGGTGGTCAACCTGACTGTCACACCGGGTCGGTACCCTGGGGTCATGAGCTTTCCGCTGCCCACCTCGCTGTCCCCGTCGAAGGTGGCATCGTTCAAGGATTGCGCGCTGGCTTTTCGGTTCTCGGCCATCGACCGCATTCCGGAGCCGCCCAGTGCCGCCGCCGCCAAGGGCACGCTGGTGCATCGGGCGTTGGAACTGCTGTTTGCCGAGGAGCAGGCCCAGCGCACCCTCGCCGTCGCCCTGGCCAAGCTCGATCAGGCCATTCCCGAAGTGCTCGGCGACCCGGAATACGTAGCGCTGGAGTTTCCTACTCCCGCCGATCGTCAGGCATTTCTCCACGATGCCGCCCAACTGGTACACAAATACTTCCAACTCGAAGATCCCACCACCATCCGGCCTGTTGGTTTGGAGATGCGCTTGGAGGTCCCCGTGGGGTCACTCACGCTGCGCGGTGTCATCGATCGCCTCGAGGAGGACGAGCACGGAGACCTCGTGGTCACGGACTACAAAACCGGCAAGGTTCCGGGGGTCAACCAGGAGCAGAGTCGCCTGGGTGGGGTGCACTTCTACGCCTACCTGTGCGAAAAGGTGCTGGGTCGCCGACCGGCCAAGGTGCAGTTGCTGTATCTATCCCAGCCCATGAGCATCATCACCCAACCCACCGATCAGTCCATCCGCGGGTTACAAATCCGCACGTCAGCCATCTGGACCGCGGTGGAGCGGGCCTGCGAGCGGGAGGACTTTCGGCCGAAGCCGTCGAGGCTGTGTGACTGGTGCTCGTTCAAGGCCTGGTGTCCGGCATTCGGAGGTGACCCAGACACCGCGCCCACCCGTCGCAACGAGCCCGTCTCGGTCCGCGTTGGCCGGAACCCGGTGGACGTACCGGCGTGACCACCTTCGAGCTACCTGCCGCTGTTCATCAACTCGACAACCGCATTGACGCAGCTTGGGAAACGATTCGCGGCAATCCCACCGTGGACCGTATCTTCTACTCGGCCTCAGAGATGGGCGACTTCGGATTGATTTGGATGGCCGCCGCCGGTGTACACGCACTCAGTGGAAGTCCCCTTCAGGGGCGGGCCCTGGTCCGCATGGCGGGGGCCTTGGCCGTGGAGTCCGTGGTGGTCAATCAGGGCATCAAGCGCCTGTTTCGGCGCCAGCGTCCCACATTCGACGGGGCCCGGCCGCACGGGCTGCGCAGCCCCAGTACCAGCTCGTTTCCCAGCGGGCACTCGACCTCGGCAGTTACTGCGGCCATCCTTATCTCACAAACCAGCCCCATTCCGGCACCAATGTGGTGGGGTGTGGCCGCACTGGTGGCGTCTAGTCGCGTCCACGTCAAAATCCACCATGCCTCGGATGTGGCGGGCGGCATGCTCATCGGTGTTGGCATCGGGACGCTGATCCGACATCTCGTGCCAATCCACTAGAGCAGATCAGCGTTATGCAGTGGGGCTACTAGTCGGTGGGAAGGCTCAATTGCTTTGCGGCGGAGCCAGCAGCGAACGAACGTCCAGCAGGAGATCGGTCATCTCCGACGTGGACACGAGCTCGCGGCGTAGCAACTCGCCCAGGCTCTTGTCGATGATCGCCAAAGCTTCACTGATCACATCACTGTGGCCAGCGGGCTCGTCGATGAGTGGGACTGTGGCTTCGATGGTATCCATCAGTTGTTCAAACTACCCGACGCGGCCATTGATTCCGTAAGTTCTCGTTCACATTTCCTGAACCCGGTGAACTCTGACACCCCGCCGTGGCTACGTTGCCCGTCATGGAACTCAAAGCGACCCGTTATGAGGTCGATGACGACGGCATCGCCACCGTCACGCTGCACCGTCCCCACCGGCGCAATGCATGGACTGGTCGTATGCATACTGAGTACCGTTGGTGCCTCGCACAGGCTGATTCCGATTCGTCGGTTCGCACGGTGATCGTCACCGGTTCGCCGGGTGCGTTCTGCGTAGGGGGCGATAGTGAGGCGCTGGCCGGACATGCCGACCGGGGCTCGTACGACCCTGGCTTGGCGCCGGACCCAGCCACACCTGGCTACGGCGTACATCCGTACTTCGATGCTCATTTCGCGTGGCAGTTCGGGCTGCGCGTTCCCGTGATTGCCAGCATCAACGGAGCCTGTGCCGGAGTGGGATTGGCCCTTGCGTGCTTCTGTGATCTTCGCTTCGTGGCCGATACGGCCAAGCTCACCACCGCCGCGCCCAAGCTCGGTTTGCCCGCCGAGTACGGGCTGTCATGGGTCCTGCCCCGCATGATCGGCACCACTCGGGCCGCCGATTTGCTGTTGTCCGGGCGCGTGGTGATGGGCCCCGAAGTAGCGGCCATAGGACTGTGCAATGCCTCGGTGCCGGTGGCCGAACTTGCCGACCACGTGTTGTCATATGCGCGCCGACTGGCTACCGGGGTGT
>JANYHQ010000472.1 GCA_025358985.1 Acidimicrobiales bacterium | reverse complement strand
CTGATGGCCGGCAACGCGGTACTGCTCAAGCACGCCAGTCAGACCTTGCTGGTGGGTGAGCGGTTCCAACAGGCTTTCGACGCCGCAGGGCTGCCGCAGGGGCTGTTCACCAACCTGGTACTCAGTCATCACGACACTGCCGCGCTACTGAGTTCCGGTCGGGTGGATCAGGTGAACTTCACGGGCTCGGTACCGGGAGGGAGGCAGATGGAACAGGCATTGGCGGGAACATTCACCGGAATCGGCCTGGAGTTGGGTGGCAAGGATCCGGCTTATGTGCGTGCTGATGCCAACATGGCTCATACCATCGAGAATGTCGTGGACGCAGCGTTTTTCAATTCTGGGCAGTCGTGTTGCGGTGTGGAACGCATCTACGTAGATACTGCGGTCTACGACGAATTCGTAGACGGAGCGGTGGCGCTTACTCACGGGTACGTGCTGGGGAACCCCTTGGAGAGCACCACCACCCTTGGCCCGATGGTGCGGGCTAGTGCTGCCGAATCTGTACGCGCGCAGATTGCTTCGGCAGTGGCTGGCGGAGCCCGCCAACTGGTCGACCTTGCCCCGTTCGCGCTCAATGAGGCCGGATCGGCATATCTGGCACCCCAGATCCTAGTGGATGTCGATCACGGCATGGAGGTGATGCGCGAGGAGAGCTTCGGTGCAGTGGTGGGCATCATGCGTGTGACGTCAGACGATGAGGCGGTGGCGCTGATGAACGACAGTCAGTACGGATTGTCTGCGTCCATATGGACATCTGATCTCGATGCGGCGCGAGCCATCGGCAAGCGAGTGGAGACGGGCACGGTGTTCATGAACAGGGCCGATTATCTCGACCCTGCGCTGGCGTGGACGGGGGTCAAGAACACCGGTCGTGGCGTGACGCTGTCGGCCCTGGGCTACGAGACCCTCACCCGCCCGAAATCGTTCCACCTCCGCCACTCCCTATAGTCAACACGTTGTGGAGTCCTGGGGTGACTACTAGCGGGTGTCCCACGAAGATCCACGGAAACGCACCCGCGCCGGTCCCAAGTGCGACACGATGGCCATATGGACATCGGGGTATGTATGGCCGCCAAGATCGACGATATCGACTACGCCGTGTTGGCGGAATCGCTTGGGTATAGCCACATCTGGGTGGCTGATAGTCAGATGATCTGGTCGGACTGTTACGCCACCATGGCTCTGATCGCCGCCCGTACCTCCACCATCAAGCTCGGCACCGGTGTGGCGGTGGCTGGCACCCGCCAAGCGGCGGTCACCGCCGCTGCCCACGCCACCATCAACCGCATTGCCCCGGGGCGGGTGTTCTGCGGCATCGGCACCGGCAACACCGCCATGCGAGTTATGGGGCATCGGCCGATGCCCATTGCGGAATTTGACGCCCATCTGGGGGAACTCCGGAGGCTGCTCGACGGCGGCGAAGCGGAGGTGTCGTGGCGAGGACGGACCCAACCGGTGCGTCATCTCATGCCCGATTCGGGATTCGTGGCCTTCGCGCCGCGCATGCCGTTGTATGTATCGGGATTCGGGCCCCGCGCCATGGGGTTGGCGGCCAAGCACGGCGATGGATTGGTGATGTCGGTACCGCCGCGCCCCGATGCCGTGGAACGGGTATGGGCGCGCCTCGATGCGGCGGCTGCGGACGTGGGTCGGGTCATCGATCGCTCCACATTTCTCACCACCACCCTCACCACCATGTTCGTGCTCGACCCTGGCGAAGCGGTTGATTCACAACGGGTTCGTAACGGGGTGGGGGCCTTCGCCATCGCAGGACTGCACTACGCCTATGAGCAATGGAGGGAGGCGGGTCGACCAGACGGCCCGGGTCGCTTCGACTTCTGGGACGAGTATGTGGCCATGGTCGAATCGGGTGATCCGCAGCGCCTGCACCAGCGCATTCATCAGGGCCACAACTGCTGGGTGCTGCCCGAGGAGGAGCAGTTCGTGACCAAGGAACTGATCCTGTCATCGTGTATGGTGGGTACCCCCGACCAACTCGCCGATGATCTGCGCGCATTGGAGTTGGCCGGACTGAATCAGGTGATGCTGCTGCCACCGTTGGCCGTGAAGGAGCAGGTACTCACCGACGTGGCCACATCGGTGATGCCCCTACTGGGGCGGTGATGGTGGTGATGGTGTCGACGTGGTGGGCACCAGTTCCAACGACAGGCTGTTCATGCAGTAGCGCTGACCGGTGGGGGCCGGTCCATCATCGAACACGTGGCCGAGGTGTGAGCCGCAACGCTTGCATACAGCCTCGGTGCGCACCATGCCGTGGGTCCGGTCAGTGATGAGCTCCACTGCGTCGGCGAACTTGGCGTCGTAGAAGCTGGGCCACCCGCTACCGGACTCGAACTTGGTGGATGAATCGAACAACTCGGCGCCGCACGCCGCGCAGCAGTACGTGCCATCGTCGTGGGTGTCCACATACTTGCCGCTCCATGGCCGCTCAGTGGCGCTCTTGCGCAGCACCTCGTACTGATCGGGCGACAGGCTGGCCCGCCATTCCTTTTCGGTGCGTTCGATCTCAGGCATGGGTTCAGTATGGCTGGCACCGGGTGTTACGGACGCACATCGCGCCCGAGAGTTGCTCTCAGGTGGGGTCTCGGGCGCAGTATGCGTCCCACAGACCCCGTTTGCGCCCGAGAGTGTGGCTGAGACCGATTCTCGGGCCGGTTTTGTAGCTCGTCGTCCACCAAGCACAGAAGATTTGGGGTGGGTCGATAAGGTGACCGTTCCATAGACACCTCGAAGGGGAGCAATTTCAGTGAGTGGACCGTTGGCTGGAGTACGGGTGGTGGACTTCTCCGCCGTTGTGTCTGGGCCATTCGCCGCCATGTGGCTGGCCGATCAGGGTGCTGACGTCATCAAGGTGGAAGCCCTCGGCTCCGGTGACGTCACCCGGGGGATGCAAACCGCACCCGAACTCGGGGGCATGGCTGGGCTGTATCTCAACTGCAACCGAGGCAAACGGTCGCTGGGCATCGATGTCACGGCCGACGCAGGACGCAACGTTGTACTTGACCTATGCCGCCGCGCTGATGTGTTCATCCAGAACTGGCGGCCCGGGGTGGCGGAACGACTCGGGCTTGGCTACGCCGATGTATCGGCGGTGGCACCCAATATCATTTATGTCTCCATCAGCGGATTCGGGCCAGACGGTCCATATGCCCAACGGCGCGTATACGACCCCATCATCCAAGGTCTCACCGGCCACGTGGCCGTTCAGAAGAATCCCGAGATCCCGTTCCCCGATTTGGTACGGACCATCGTGTGCGACAAGGCCACTGCGCTCACCGCTGCGCAATCCGTATGTGCCGCGCTCTATGCGAGGGAGAAGGGCAGTGGTGGACAACATCTGGTGATCCCGATGCTCGACACGGCGATGTCGTTCTTCTTCCCTGACGGCTTCATGGCCAAGGCACTTCTAGATGATCCGCGCGCTGATGATCGCGCCACGTTGGCCACCGTGTACCGGGTCAATCCGACTGCGGATGGTCACTTGGTCACGTATGTGGCCAATCAGGCCGAGACATTTGGTTTGTTCCGAGCGCTTGGCCATCCGGAGTGGATGGAGGATCCGCGGTTTTCTACCCCCACCGCCCGGCGCCAACACCTCGATGCATTGGGTGAAGTTTTGGCGCCCGCATACGAGGAATGGTCCACCGCTGAGCTCAGCATCCGCCTGGAAGCCGAGGAAGTGCCCTTCGCCCCTGTTCTCAACCTCGATGAGCTCCAATCAGACCCCCAGATTGTGCACAACGCAGCATTGCGGGTACGTCACCACGACGTGGCAGGACGGGTGTTGGAGGCAGCGCCACCGGTCCGCTTCTCCACCACTGTCCCAGACATCACTCGCTTGGCCCCCATGCCTGGGCAGCACACCAATGAAGTGCTGGCGGAAATCGGGCGGACGGGCGATGAGATCGCCGAGCTCCGCGCCGATGGTGTCATCATCTAGCCAGGCATACCCGCACAACACCGGCGCACAAGGAAGACTCGATCAATGGCCAACCCCGCAGCCTCGCCAAGTATCGAATGGAAGTCTTTGGGCTTGGCTATCCGGGAACGGCGAGTGGCCCACGAGTTGACGCTGGTGGAGTTGGCGGCCGAGGTGGAATTGTCGCAGCCGTTCTTGTCTCAGATCGAGAACGGGCGAGCCCGGCCGTCGATGACGTCGTTGTATCGAATTGCCCATGCTCTGAACACCACCCCACAAGCGTTCTTCGGTGGCCCCATCGATGGTGCTTCGGCGCCCACATTGGTAAGAGCCGAAGATGCGCCAGCCGTGGATTTCGATGCCCAAGCGGGACCCTCGGCTCATTTGTTGTTGGCCGGCAACGCGCCATTTCACGTGCTGGAATACGCCGGATTGCCGTCAGAGTTTCTGGAGTATTGGGAACATGACGGCTTTGAGGCTGTCTATGTGGTGGAGGGCAGTATCGAGATCGACATTGATGGCACTGTCCAGGCGCTCAATGCCGGCGATTTCCTGTCCTATCCGTCGCGGTTGCCGCACCGCTTACGTAGTACCGGCGACACCGCGGCGCGAGCCCTGCTCATTGAAACGAAGGTGGAGCTACTGCAGGACCGCCGACCGGGTAGCCATATGCCCAAACCGGTTCGTCGACGCATATCCCGAAAAGTGTGACTCAACGGTTCAGCGGTCAGTCGAGATCGAACGCAGCGGCAATCGCCACCGAAAGTTCAGACTCTTGATGAGGCAGCAGAAATCCGAGTT